>JBGSQO010000119.1:0-3873 GCA_041738055.1 Filomicrobium sp. | reverse complement strand
AGGGATTCGCGTCGGCGAGTGCGTGCGGCTTGATCTTTCGGACGTGGGCCTTCGCGAGGGGCGTCTCTTCGTGAGGAACGGCAAGGGGAGGAAGGACCGTGTCGTGCCCCTCGTCGGACAGGCCTTCGCCGCTCTCGACCGCTACCTTCGCGAGGTCCGCCACGCTCTCGTGCGGGACCCGAGGGAACGGGCGGTCTTTCTCTCGGCGATCGGGACCCGGCTCTCGCCGGAGATGATCGAGCGCCAGGTGAGGCGGTACGGCCGGGCACTCGGGATGCGGACGACACCCCACGTGCTGCGCCACAGCTGCGCGACACATCTTCTCCGGCATGGGGCGGACGTACGGCAGATCCAGCAGCTCCTCGGGCATCGCGCGCTCGAGACGACGGCGCTCTACCTGAAAGTCGACGTCGCCCACCTCGCCGAGGTCATCGCGCGGGCGCATCCGCGGGAACGGCGTGGGCGCCCGCGCCGGCCGGGGAAGCCGGCATAGAATTGCCCGTGTTTCTCTCCCGGGGCAGACGGACGGCCCTGACGTTTCCCTTCCTTGCGTCCGTCTGCCTGGCGCTCTGCGGTTTCGGGGCGCCGGCCGAGGGGTCGTATGGGGTCTTGACGCGTGGTCGTGGACCCGATCTGGTGACCTTAGACCCAGAAGGTAATCGCACCTCCGTCGAGACCCCGAAGGGCCCGACGACGGCCTTCGAGTACGACGAGCTCGGGAAGCTGACGAAAGTCACCCAGCCGCCGCCCAACCCAGCCGTCGACCCGACGCCGCTCGTCACCGCGTACGCCTACGACGAGAACCGGAACCGCATCCGCCAGACCGACGCCAACGGCCACGTCGTCGCGATGGAGTACGACGAGCTCAACCGGCTGAAGAAGACGACGCAGGACCCGGGCGGCCTGAACCTGGTCACCGAGACCGTCCTGTTCGACGAGAACGGCAACCCTCTGGTGGTGCGCGACCCGAAGGAGCAGACGATCACGTCGAACTTCGACGAGCTGAACCGGGTGAAGTCGAAGGCGTACGCCTTTGCGACGGGCGACGCCGACCGGCCGTGGCGCTACACCGCGTCAGTGGACTACGGCTACGACGAGAACAGCAACCTGCTCACGACCGACGAGCACGTCGCGAGCGGGACCGACCCGCCCGACACGACCCTCACGACGACCCGCGCCTACGACGGCCTCGATCGCCTCACGAGCGAGAGCCAACCGCTGCCCGACGGCGGCAGCCGCACCGTCGGCTACGGCTACTACAAGAACGGCCTACGGAAGACCGTCACCGACCCGGCCAGCAGCGTCACCCAGTACGCCTATGACGGCCAGAACCGGCTCCAGGCCGCGATCACCGGCTTCGGGACGGCGGACGCGAAGGCGACGGCCTATACCTACTGGCCGGACGACCTGCTGAAGACGGTCACGTACCCGAACGGCGTCGCGGCGAGCCACGGCTACGACAGGGCCGATCGCCTCCTCACCCTCGAGAACGCGAAGGGCGCGGCGCCGGTCAGCAGCTACACCTACGGCTATGACCCGAACGGCAACCGCACTTCCCAGGTCGAGGTCAACGGCGGCCAGATCGAGACGACCGGCTACACCTACGACGACCTCGACCGCCTCGCCTCCGTCACCTACCCGGTGGACGCGGCCTACCCGCAAGGCCGCGTCGTCACCTACGGCTACGACGCGGTCGGCAACCGCATCCGTGAGACCGAGAAGGATTCGGCGGACGCCCTCCTCGCCGACAAGCAGGGTGTCTTCGACCACGCCAACCGCCTCACCGATCTGCAGGACCTCGTGACGCCTGCCGAGAGCACGAGCTTCACCTGGGACCCAAACGGCAACCAGCTCACGAAGACGACGGCCGGCATCACGACCGAGAACCGCTACGACCTGCGCGACAAGCTGGTCGAGGTCGTCCAGGGCGCGTCCACGCTTGGCCGCTTCCAATACGATGCCCAGGGCCGCCGGAGCCTCAAGATCGGCGAAGAGGGCCCCCGGCAGTGCGTCTACGACCAGACCAGCCTCTTCGCCGAGTACGACGCTGACGGCAACCAGAAGGCCCTCTACAGCTACGGAAGCGACCGCCTGATCTCGCTCGCCCGAGCCGACGAAGGCCGCCGCTACTTCTCGCTCGACGGCCTCCGCTCCGTCGTCAACCTGACCGACGACGCCGGCTCACCCGTCGCGAGCTACCACCTCGATACCTGGGGCAACTTCCGATTTCCCGAACAGCTCACCCACTCCGCCAACCGCTTCGCCTTCACCGGCCACATCTTCGACACCGAAACCGGCCTCTACAACGCAAAAGCACGCTACTTCGATCCGAAGCTCGGACGCTTCCTGACCCAGGACTCCTACCTCGGCTCAATCGACGAACCGCCGAGCCTCCATCGGTATCTGTACGCCAACGACAACCCGACGACGTACCTGGACCTGACAGGACGTGCGGGGGTCAAGCAGACGCTGATCCAAGCGCAGGATGCGTTCACTGGTGGGGTCATCGGCGTTGGGGAACTGCTCGCTTCTCCGGGCGTGCTCACCTACAACATGCTCGGCGCAGCGGGGTACACGCTCTCGGGTAACCGACCCGAGTACCGCCAGCAGTGGGAGAACTGGAACGCCTTCACTGAGCGGATCGGCACGCCGACTGCTGAGCGGCTGGTGACAGTCGCGTTCGAAGAAGCCGAACAGCACGTCACGGACTTTACGGCCGCCATCGAGCGAGGGGACTCACTGGCCGCAGGGCACGCCATGGGTGGATTTGTCGGGCAATCCATCTTCATGGGCGAATCCGGCAGCACGGTTCGGGTCACGCCGGGCGCGGCACTGCAGCCGGTTGGAGGCGCGCCTATTCCGGTTGGTGGAACCGTCAGTGTGAGTGCTTCGGCGCCGGCTGCTGGTGTCTTCATGAGTACGCCGCAGAACAGCAGCGGCATCATCAAGGAAGGCAAGGACTCGACGAGCACGGCGAAGGAGTCGTTGCCTGCGGACAAGGCGAAAGCCAAGATCAAGCGGCAGCAGCAACTCAAAGCCAACGCGCAACAAGGGGCGGCATTCGAGCCGAAAGCGAAACAGCAATTTGCGAAAGGGAAGAGCAACGTTCGAGAGCAAGTGACCATCAAGAGCAACGAATCAGGTACCAAGACCCGAGTCGATGCAATCGGAGTCGATGAGGCAACAGGTCAGCCGGCTCTGGGCGAGTTCAAGAGTTCCGAAACCGCGGACTTGACGAAGAATCAAGCGAAGGCTCATCCGGAAATCGCGCGTAGTGGCGGCGTTGTCGTTGGGGCGGGCAAGCCTGGGTTCCCAGGGGGCACGGAGATCCCGCCAACAGCGACTACAGTTCTGCGGCCCAAGAACATCCATCCTGAGCCGCCTCCTGAGCCGTAAGAGTCCTCGACGCCTAGCGGGAAGAAGCAGATGTCTGTAGACCAAACCGAAAAGGTCGACTTCATCGGGGTAGATGAAGCCACCGGGGATGTCGCACTTGGGATCAGCGATCATCTTGAATGGGCGGATGAGGACCATCTGCGGATCCTGCAGGACAAGATCAACGCCTATCTTCGATTCGTCGAGAGCGGCGAGATGCTGGAAAGCTATCCCGATGCCCGGGGGCGCCACGTTACGATCGAGCTGATCGCGCGGTGTGAGCCCGATCAGAAGGCATCGCGGTTTCTCGATCGTGTGAGGCAGACGTTAGAGGGTGCGGGGTTCGGCTTTCGCCTCGCACAAGTGAAACCGTGACTCGAATGGCGGACGCGTAGCTGCCCGCGGCAAGGAGTCGGAAGGCCGGAACCGATGACCCTGACTTGGCCGCACGCCGGGCGGGCCTGTCACCCGGCGTGCCGATGGCCCGACGAGCGCACG
>JBGSQO010000115.1:0-1579 GCA_041738055.1 Filomicrobium sp. | reverse complement strand
GCCACCGCACCCGCCGGCTCGGCGGCCGTTGCGGAAGCTTCCAAGCCCCGCCCGCAGCCGTCGCTGAAGGTCTCGATCAACCTCAGCGCGCAGACCATGACCGTCCTCGAGAACGGCGTCCTGCGCTACGTCTGGCCGATCTCCTCGGGCCGCGCCGGCTATCGCACGCCGACCGGCACCTATCGCGGCCAGTGGATGAGCCGGATGCACTACTCGAAAAAGTACGACAACGCGCCGATGCCGCACTCGGTGTTCTTCCACAACGGCTTTGCCATCCACGCGACCTACGCAACCGGCATGCTCGGCCGCCCGGCCTCCCATGGCTGCGTCCGGCTGTCGCCGGGCAATGCCAAGACGTTCTACGGCATGGTGGGCAAGCACGGCCTCGGCCAGACGCGGATTGCGATCAATGGCGTGGCCCGCGACTCCTCGCCCGCCGTCGCCCAGCCGCGCACCTACCGCCCCAAGACGTATGCGGGATATGGTGGTTACGGTTCGTATACGGTTCCCGTACAGCCGAGCAAGATCGCACGCGCCAAGGTCGTCAAGGGGAAGCCAGGGTATTCGTTCAGCTCTGCTCCCGCCCCGAAGTACGCCCCGGCATCGGCCGGAAAGTACACCTGGCCGGGTGATGCCCCGCGCGTCAGCCGTCAGCGCACCAGTGCAGCCGGATATGGGACGTATCGCTGATCGACGAGTGACGGTCAGCGCGAGGTCATGGGGGCACTTGCTCTAGGATCATCGGCGTTAGCCTATGGCAAAGAGAAGTTCGGGGGCTGCGCGCCCCCGGACCCCGCGCGGGGGATCACCCCGTTTGCCTGCGTCTGGGCAACCGGCCGGCCATGAACTCCGGGTGATGGTTCCAAGGGCTGCGCCCTTGGTGGGGGTCGAGGGGGCAGTCCAACACGGGCTTGCCCAGTGTTGGCCAACAAAAGAACCCCTTCGTCTTCACTCAAAACGGGTTCCAAGTGGCGCGCGGCGTGAAGCGGATATAGCCCACGTTGGCGCCGAGGCGCAGACCGAGCCCGGTCCGGATGGGCGCCATGATGACGGGGCCGCCCTTCAGCAGTGTCACACCGGCCCCGCCGAGAAGGTAGGCTGAGCCGTCGACGCCGGTGAAGCGGCGGAACAGGTCCTGCGGCTCGCCGAGGTGATAGATCAGGAACAGCGTGCGCGAGCCTTCGGCGCCGAAGTCGTAGCCCAGCGACGGCCCATGCCAATAGACGGTCTCGCGGCCGCCGCGGCGCAGATACAATTCGCCCTTTCCGTAGCGGACGCCGGCCAGGAAGGCGCCGCCGCCTTCGTTGCCGAGCACGTAGGCCGTCGGCCGCCCCCAGCTCTGGAAGGTGTGCTCGATGACGGACGCGAGGTTCGTGGAGATGGTGCCGAAGAAGCCGCGCGTGGCGTCGCGGATTTCGTCGATCGTGTAGCCGGCCTCTGGGTTCTCGAAGGCCTCGGGCGGCAGGCCCTGCGGGGGCGCGGGGCGCGCCCCCCCCCCCCACTTCTCTTTGCCATAGGCTAACGCCGATGATCCTAGAGCAAGTGCCCCCATGACCTCGCGCTGACCGTCACTCGTCGA
>JBGSQO010000033.1:0-2373 GCA_041738055.1 Filomicrobium sp. | reverse complement strand
CCCCGCGCGAGGCTCCGGCCGCACGAACGGTCGGTTTTTCGGTGATCGCGTATAGACCCGCCGGGATGCGACCTCGCAGCGGCCGCGCAAACGGCGCGATGCCGATCTCTTCGCCGCCGCGATAGACGTGCACGGTCTGGTGCGCCAGCGAGGCGACGATGACGACAGGGCCGTCCGGCGAAGCTGTCGGATGCCAGACGAACCGACCCGGCGTCAGGTCCGAGCGGTCGACATAGCGCTCGGCATGAGCCGGGCTGGTCGCCGACGGCCCGACGCCGAAGGGCAGGACAGGCAGCACCAGGACTGCCAGGGCAGTGGCGCAAAGCGTTCGGCTCGATCTCAGCATGATCGAAGGTCCCAGGGTGCAGAGCCAATGAGCGTTATGACTGCCGCTCTGTCTACGTGAGTCGCGCCCGGGATGGGTCGAGTGTTAATGAATTGTTAATTTCTCTCCCCGACCGGGTCCGCACTGCAACGCTCCGGTCGGGACCGTCGTCTGCTGGAGGAGTTTATTGGCTGCAGTCACTCGAGCTCCAGGTCGTGAGGTCCAGGTCGTAGCAGATCGGACCGGGCTCAGAGCTCTCCACACGCAGCCGTACGTCTGCGAGCCCTGCACCCGAGGCGCTCAGCGTCGGCGCTGGCCACCGCCCGGTCCACCCGGAGCGCCACCACCCGGTCCACCACCAGGAGGTCCACCCGAGCGCGTATCCTTGTGGCGGAAGTTGATACGGCCCTTGGTCAGGTCGTAGGGCGTCATTTCCACGGTGACGCGATCGCCGGCCAGGATGCGGATGCGGTTCTTCTTCATGCGGCCGGACGTGTAGGCGATGACCTCGTGCCCGTTGTCGAGCTTCACCCGGCAGCGGGCATCGGGGAGCACCTCGTCCACCACGCCCTCGAACTCCAGCATCTCTTCCTTAGCCATTCGGTCTCCTTAGCGCCGCGGCGGAAGCTGCGCCAGCGGCAATGACAAAAGCGGGCACCACGAACCACGGCCCCTCATGGAACCGGTCCGGCCCGATTGAACGACCGGGAAGGCAGCGTCTGCCTCCCCGGTTGCAGGGTCACCAAATCTGTCTCTCACCAGCTTTCCGAGCGGACCCGAAGCAGGCCCAACGTGCCTCGAGGCCGAGAAAGCCGCCTGCCGCTCAGAGCTTGCGCAGGTTGACCGCGGCGTACTTGCCGTTGCGGCCCTTTTCCATCTCGTAAGCAACGCGCTGACCCTCGTTGAGGGTGGTCATGCCGGCGCGCTCCACCGACGAGATATGAACGAACACGTCGTTGCCACCGTCCTCGGGCTGAATGAAGCCATAGCCCTTGGTCGAGTTGAACCACTTGACGGTTCCGTTAGCCATCGTGTCTGCCTCCAAAGCAGCAGTGAAAGCCGAGAAGCGGGATTGCCCTCGGGAATCAAATCGCGCGATGGAGACGTCTAGTGCAGGCGGGTAGGGCCGTGTCGTAGAGTGTACCAAGGCGTATTCGACGTCCCCGTATATGCCGTGAGATCGTTGAAAATGCAAGGGTTGGCGATACCGCCACGCGGCTCGTGCGCGGCCAATGGCCGGCCCCATCGGAGCCTCCCGGATCGAGCCGCGCCCGCCAGCTTCGCCCGAAATTCAGGCAGTCACCCCGCCCGATTGCCGGCCTCCTGCGCACCACACGGCGGACCGCTGACGTTTCAGGGCCAGATCCGGAAGGTTAATGTTTGGCACGCTGTTTGCTACCCCCTCGCACTACAGAGCAGGGGCACAACAGGATGGCACGGCAGGATATGTTCAACTGGCTACTCGGCAGGCGTTCGGTTGCGGCCGGTCCGCAATCGCTCATCCCGACGGAAACGCCGGGTCCTGCGGCGATGCTGCCTACTGCTGCCCCTTCCACGATCGAGGTCCAGGCGGTGTCCTCCCCGCTGACGGCCATCGAGCCGGCAGCCTCCGTGCTGCCGGCTACTCCCTCAACTGATCCGGTTGCCGCTACCGATGCCCCCATGGCGCCGGTCGCCTCCGTCGAGACTGCTTCCGTGCTGTTGCACGAGACCGAACCCGCGCCCGCCTTCGTCTCCTCCCCACCTCCGGCGGTTGCGGTTGCTGCCCTGCAGGAGCCAGCCCCTCCGGCAGGCGCGTCGAAAGCCGAGGAGCCGGTCCTTGCTGCCGGGCCGGCCTCCTCGGTGATCGTCGCGAAACCACGCGGCATCGGCCCCGTCAAAAGTTCGATCGTATTGGCGGAAGGTATGCCTGTGGTCGAGCAGTCGGGCCGCTCGAAACGCTCTGGTCGGATCGTGGGGATCACGGCCAACGGCCGCCGTGTGGTGGCGCGCTTTCCGGGCCTGATCCCGCCGCGCGCCTACGTGCGGCAAGACGACGGCACCTATCG
>JBGSQO010000005.1:0-4246 GCA_041738055.1 Filomicrobium sp. | reverse complement strand
CGCTGACGGCCGCCTTCTCGATGGCCGCCAGCGAGGCGACCGGGATCAGCGCGAACGCGGGACCCGCCGCAAAGCAGCGCGGCTTGTGGTTCTCGAAGCCGATCTCGTTGGGAATGAGCCCGATACCGGCGGCGAGCTTGTCCAGCGGCGGCAGCTGTCCGGCATCCTTCGGCAGCTTGGGCGCATCGAACTCCGCATAGGCCGCCGCCCCCGCCTTCAGTCGCACCCCGATCCGCACCGGTCCCACGAGCTGCTCGAGGATGACGATGGCATCATGCTCGCCATTGACCGGCGACCCGTTGTTGAGGCCGGCAAGCAGGATCGCCGTGCCGACGGTTGGGTGGCCGGCGAACGCCACCTCGGTCTTGGGCGTGAAAATGCGCACGCTGGCCGAATGCACCGGGTTCTGCGGCTTGCGGACGAACACGGTCTCCGACAGGTTGAACTCGCCCGCGATGACCTGCATCTGCTGCGGCTCGAGGTCGTCGGCGCCGAGCACCACCGCCAACGGATTGCCGGCAAAGGCCTCGGACGTGAAGACGTCCAGCACGTGATAGGCGAGCTGCATTCTGGTTCACCCCTGGCGATATCCCCGTCCCGAGGTCGCTTGTCAGCAATTCCCCCGAAACGGGCCGCACTCTGCCGCAGTTGTCGGCAACCTCCAAGCGATTGGTGAACGCGAGCGCGGGAAAAACCGCAACCGCGTTCAGTCGACCGGCAGGATCGCCCGCAGCAGCACGCGCGCATAGGGCGCCAGTCCCGGATCGTCGATAGCCGGCGCGTGCCGCAGGATGACGACGTCGGCCAGTTCGGGATCGGGTTGCCGTGCGATCCGCGCGAGCATCTCGGCGCGCAGATCCGTTGCCGCGAGCGCCGAGGACATCTCGACGACGAGCGCGACGCTGGGGCCTGCAACGGTCACGATGAGACCCGGCAGCACTTCGAGATCGCAGACGGCCAGCCCCGTCTCCTCCTCGACCTCCCGCAGCGCGCTGGCGGTCATGTCGATTGAACCGTCCGCGCCGACATCACGGTCGTCGATGAAGCCGCCCGGCAGGTAGGCTTGCCCGGCATTGAGATGTCCCTTCGCCTGCCGGCCGAGCAGGACCGCGCCATCGCCTGAGCGAATGAGGGCAGCCCCGAAGCAGTCGCGGACGCCGGCCGCAAGCGGCCAACCCAGGTCGCGCCAATACAGAAAGCTCTTGAAGTCGGTCCGCAGCAGCTCGCCCTGGAACCGCCCCTCCGCCAGACGGAACCCCGAGAGGACGTAGATTGCGCCGTTGAAATAGGCCGGGTTGGCCGCGCGGCAGGCGTCCCAGTGCGCGTCGATCGCGGCCCTGTTCTCATTGGCGAACCGCCACGACCCAGGCACCACCGAGAGAGCACAGAGGGAGACGCGGAACACGCCTTCGCCCGCTCGAATTTCGCCACGATCAGCCACGCCGTCCGTCCTCGAATTGGGGCTCAGCCCTGCATGCGCGGTAGCAATCTGCCGCGCTATTGTCGCGAACCCGCCACCGTGCGGGCCTTGCGCCAACCGCCTGAAAGGCTGACGAAAGTCAACTGCGTCAGGGTCTTGCGAGCCGAGACCGAACCTCCCACGTCACACAGAGAAATTCGTCAGCCACAATCCTTGTTATATTCGTTAACGAGTGTGTCGCCGAATTGAAGACACATGCCGGAAAGAAACCTCATCCTCGCCGCTGAATCGCCTTGGTCTGCGGCGCATATGTCACTCGACGGCGCCGAGACGAGGGATTGGTTCCCGGCACCCCAGGCGGTCAGCCCGCCATCAAGTGTCTACGAAGTTGGGCAGAGACTGCGGCGCCCGCCACGGACCTGCCACGGGGGAGCGACACCGACACGGTATCTCTCCACGCCACCGAACCTGCCGCCCGGCCCCTCCGCACGCTTGACGTGCCCGAGCCGGACGCCTCCCGAACCCCCATCCTCAGAGCTTGTCCGTGCGCAGCAATGCCGCACGCCGAGCCGGTCTTTTCTCGAGCTCAACGGACCCTCGCCCGGGTCCGTTGGAGACGGGCGGCGGACTTCCCCGCTTCTCCGCCGTCCGTCGCTCTACCCGCCCGTCCACGCTCCCTCAGGGGCAAAGGATGGCGGGATGCTGCCGGGAGGCGCGTGCGGCCGCTCCGCCACACACCTCCCTCCCCGACGCGGTTGTTCGCGTCTTCCGGCAGCTCTTTATTGTTTGCGCGTCCCGACTCTCGTTCCGAGAGCCGGCCGGGACGCGCGAAGTGGTTTCTTTATTGCGCGTCCCGACTCCCCTCCGGGGAGCCGGCCGCAAGGCGCGTAGATGGCGCAGCGCCTCAGAGGCAGCCGGAGAAGGTCGTGCCGCACTTGACGTAGTTGCCGAGCGCTTCCCACTCGCAGCAGGGCGCGGCCTTGTCGCAGATCCACACCTTGCGCGTGCCATCCGAGAACTTGAACTTGCAGACCTTCTCACCGGCCTTGACCGAGCGCGAGGGCGTCGGCCAGCCGGACTTGGAGGCCGCCTCGCCATCGGCAGCGAAGGCGGGAACAACGGCTGAGACAGCCAGCGCGGCAGCGAGGGACAGAGCAGAGAGTGTGCGCAGCATGGGATCGAACTCCGGTCATGGTTAACAGATCGGCCCGCACTCTGCGCCAGCGAGCGGCTCGTCGGCTATGGCCGGCGGGTGACAGGTCCACAGAAAGGTGGGTTAATGCTGAACACCGCCAGCCAGCCTGCGCAGATCGGCAAGCCGAAACGCAACAAAGCCCCTTCCAATTGCAGCGGAAAACAGATCGTTGTCGTCAGTCAACAATGGCACGCCCGCCTCGAGTAGACAAAGCCAAGTGGCATCTGTCAGTCCCAAGCGTGGGAAGAGCGGATCAGCAACCGTCAATCGGCACAGATTATGGCGCTCGTCCATGTACGGGAGCAGAGCCACGAAAGCGCGAAGAAGCTCAGTGCGCAATGGATCAGCGACGCCCTGAACCAACAGATTGCTGACTTCCGTAAGAGTATTGGGCGTGGTGAGCATAACGTCGACGTTCCGGATCGTCCGGCCGAGCAATTCGAAATCGTCAGGGCTGTAGCCCTTCAACCGCTTATGTTTCGCAATAAAATCTCTCCGTACGGTACCAACGATCAGCAGCAGCAAAAGATTGGTGTCGATAGCCGCCCGACCGCTCATCGGTCTCTGTACCTGTCCTTGATGGAAATGGCGCGGCCTGCTCCGCCATCATCCGGCAAGCGCACGACCTTGTAGTCGAACGGCATGACGAGTGGCCCCAACCCAACACTCACCCTGGAACGCTTCAGGCCGAAGGTTACGCACCAATCCTGCGTCTCGTCGTCGAACCAAACCTCTTCCAAACTAGGTTCATCTGCGAACTCACCGGCAAAAACCTCGGTGAGATGCTGCTTCGCCGCAGCAACGGCCTGTTTCGCATCCATAGGGCACCTCCTTGACCTGCCCTGAAAATGGCCGCGGATACGGCTTGGTGCAACCGTACCCGCGGACCAATCGCTCGCCTCAATTCCTCGCCTTATCCACCAGCTTGTTCTTGGCGATCCAGGGCATCATGGCGCGCAGCTTCTCGCCGATCTCCTCGATTTGGTGGGCGTCGTTGACGCGGCGGATGCCCTTGAAGCGGGCCTGGCCGGCCTTGCACTCCTGCATCCACTCGCTGGTGAACTGGCCGGTCTGGATCTCGGTCAGGATGCGCTTCATCTCCGCCTTGGTCTCCGGCGTGATGACGCGCGGACCCGACATGTACTCGCCCCACTCGGCCGTGTTGGAGATCGAGTAGTTCATGTTGGCGATGCCGCCCTCGTAGATCAGGTCGACGATCAGCTTCACCTCGTGCAGGCACTCGAAATACGCCATCTCCGGCGCATAGCCCGCCTCGACCAGCGTCTCGTACCCGGCCTTGATCAGCTCGACGAGGCCGCCGCAGAGCACGGCCTGTTCGCCGAACAGGTCCGTCTCGGTCTCTTCACGGAAGGACGTCTCGATCACGCCGGCGCGGGTGTTGCCGATGGCCTTGGAATAGGAGAGCGCAACAGCCTGCGCCGTGCCGCTGGCGTCCTGCGCGATGGCGATGAGACCGGGAATGCCCTTGCCCTGCTCGTACTGGTTGCGGAGCGTGTGGCCGGGGCCTTTCGGCGCCGACAGCGACACGTCGATATCCTTCCGGGGACGGATGAGGTTGTAGTGGATGTTGAAGCCGTGGCCGAACATGATGTGCTGGCCGGCGCGCAGGT
>JBGSQO010000230.1:0-6231 GCA_041738055.1 Filomicrobium sp. | reverse complement strand
GCCCGCCGTCATCTGGTCACGCTGCAGCGTACCACTGCGCTGGGGTGCGAGTGGCGGCAGCGGCGGGGCGTAGAGCTGATCCTCGCCCTCGAGCGGGGGCTCGGCGCCGGGAACGGAGAAGCTGTCGGCAAGCATGGCCAGCCCGCTCTGGTCGCCGGTCGAGATGCCGGCCGAGCGCCAGCGCTCCACGATCTGCTCCAGGAAGCCTTCGTCGCCGACCGACTTCTGCCAGCGCTCGGAGAACTTGGCCGACGACGACCGCGGCAGCGCCGACTTCGGCAGTTCGTCGAACTTGATGCGGACGGGCAGTGACACGCCGTCGCCGAACGCGATCGCCTCGCGCTGGCCCAATGCCGGCAGGAACTCCAACAGCCCCGAGCCGGTATCGGAAACGGCCGACTGCACGATGTTCTGGTCCTTGTCGTTGGACATGCGCAGCGCAAACACCGTGTTGGACTGGCTGAGGATCGTCGGGTCGATTTCCGCTGGGCGCTGCGTGACGATGCACAGGGACGCGCCGTACTTGCGGCCCTCCTTGGCGATCTTGGCGATCGAGCGCTTGCATGGCTCGAAGCCGGCATTCGGATTGGCCGGCACGTAGCGATGGGCTTCCTCGCAGACCAGCGTGACCGGCACCTCGCCCTCCGCCCAGACGGCGAAGTCGAAGGTCATGCGGCAGAGCACCGAGACGACGACGTTGACGATCTCGGTCGGCAGGCCCGTCAGTTCGAGGATGGTGATCGGCTTGCCGGCGACCGGCACGCGGAAGATGCGGCCCAGGACCTGCGCCATGCTGTCGTAGACGGTCAGCGAGCCGAACATGAACGCATAGCGCGCGTCCTGGCTGATCTGGTCGATGCGGTTCTTCAGGTTGCGGTAGGGGGCCAGATCGCGCTTATTTTCCAGCTTGCCCATGCGCTCGTCCAGCATCGCGGTCAGATCCGAGATGCGGTAGGGAACCGGGGTGTCGACCGAGTAGCGACCACTGTCGCCGGCACCGCGACGCAGGCGCGCATTGGCATCGGGTCCGTTGCGGCCGGCCGAGTATTTCGACTTGGCGAGCGGGATCAGCTCCTGCAGCAGTTCGATCTCCGGCTTGCGGTTGAGATCGCCGATCAGGACCTCGATGATCTCCTCGAACGTCAGCAGCCAGAACGGCAGCTGCATGTTGCGCGGGGAGATGACCTCGCCCCACTCCTTGAAAGCGGTCGCATATTCGTTGTGCGGATCGAGCAGCACGATATGCGCGTTCGGGTTCTGCTCGAGGATCGCGCGCAGGATCAGCGCCGTGGTGCACGACTTGCCGGTGCCGGTCGTGCCCAGGATCGCGAAATGCTTGCCGAGCAGGTCGTCGACGCGGACCATGGCCGGGATCGTATTGTCCTGACGCAGGCAGCCGACACGGACGGCCTTCTGGTCGCCGCCGCAGAAGGCCAGTTGCAGCTCGGCCTTGGCGGCGACCCGGACACGGTCGCCGAGTGCTGGATAGATGGTCACGCCGCGGTTGAAGCTCGCCCCGCCGCCGGTCTTGCGCCACAGTTCGCCGACCAAGCCAAGCTCGGCGATCCAGATCTCGGATTCGCCATCGCGCTGCGCGGGGACCGGTACCGACAGCGCCGAGACGATCGCGAGCACCACGGTCGTTGCCGTATCGATGGCCAGCAGCGTGCCCATCTCGGGACGGCCGTTCGAGCCCAGCGCGCTCAATTCGGTTTGCCCGTCGAGCAGCACGATCGCTTTCGAGCCCGTCACCGAAACGATGCGGCCGATCGAGGTATCGCTGGCGAGCATGAGAAGTGTCTCCGTGGACGTCTTGTCGGTCATTGTTGGTTGTGCCCCACCCAGTTCGTTCAGAGACCGCCGCCGGCGCCGAACGCCTGCTCGCGGCCCTGCGTGATCGTCACCTTGTGGCGCGATGGCAGGACGATCGCGATGTCGGTGCCCTGGCCCTTTTCGCTGCGGATCTCCAGCCGGCCGCCGTGCAACTCGACCAGCGACTTGGCGATCGGCAGGCCGAGGCCCGTGCCTTCGCGCCAGCGTGCCCGGGTGCCGTCGACCTGGCCGAACGGCTCCATGGCGACGTCGAGTTCATCGGCGCTCATGCCGACGCCGCTGTCGCGCACGAGGATGGCGACGCCGTCGTCGGGAAGGCGGGCGGCCTCCACCATCACCGAGCCGCCGGAGGGCGTGAACTTGATGGCGTTGGACAGGAGGTTCATGAAGATCTGGGCGAGCTTGCCTTCCTCGCCGCGGATCGGCGGCAACTCAGGCGGCAGCTGCGAGGTCAGGGTCACGCCGGCGGCATGAGCGCTGGTCTCGACGGCGGTCAGGCATTCGGCCAGCACCTCGCCGATATCCACCTCCCGCGCGTCCAGCGTGTAGCGACCGCTCTGGATCTTGGAGATGTCGAGGATGTCGTTGATGACCGCGAGGAGGTGAACGGCGGCATCGTGGATCAGGTTCGAATATTCGACGATGCTGGAATCGTCGATCGGGCGGCGACCGTGCTCGGTCAGGATTTTCGAGAAGCCGATGACGGTGTTGAGAGGCGTGCGCAGCTCGTGGCTCATATTCGAGATGAACTCGGACTTGACCTTGCCGGCCAGCTCCGCCTCGATGCGGGCGGAGTGCTCCGCCATCCGCGTGCGATTGCGCAGCACCGCGTCGCCCAGAAGCGACGAGTACTCGCTCATCAGCGAGGATGCCCTGCCTTTTCCGAATGCCCCGTTCAGCATGTGCGTGCCGTCGATCCCTGCCTTGACCAACCAGCAGACTATTCCTTAACAGATAATCGTCGGTTAATGGACAGTTGTTCAGCAACCTGAACGCGCAGTGAACGCTGACCAAACTGGGTTTGGAAAAATTCCTTGAATAGTGTGGAAAATTGTCCTGACCTGACGTGAAGGGCGATGAGCCGGGCACCAGAACCTGGGTCGACCGAGCGGAGGGGACGGGCGTGACAGGGGCGTATAGGCGGTCGGCGGGTCCGGTCGCGGCAATGGCTGCGGTCGCGGTCATCCTGCAGTCGGCGATGCCGGCGGTTGCTGGTCCCGCGATTGGCCAGTTCGAGCTGAAGGACCTCGAGTCGGAGCCGGGCCGGGTCGAGTTCCAGAGCCAGAATGCGCATTCGTTCGGGCAACCGAGCCGCCGCTTCCTGTCGGACGAGGACGCCGACGGCGAGACCGTCTATGATGAGAATTCCGTGGTTCGGCAGCGGCATGCGCTGGAACTCGAGTTCAGCGTCACGCGCTACTTTCGCCTGCGCGTCGGCGTGGAGTACGAGAAGGAGCGGTTCGACGATCCATCGAGCCCGGCGCTCGCCGACGGCTTCGCCAACCTGAAGCTCGACGAGGTGGCGGTGGAAGGCGTGGTCATCCTCGTCCCCGTTCCAGAGGCCGGCGGCATCGGCTTTGGAGCGCTCGCCGAGTTCGAGGCCCCCGTCGGCGGCGATGATCTCAACTCGATCGTGTTCGGTCCTATCGTGGAAGCCCGCGCCGGAGCTTGGTCGGCCATCGCCAACCTCACACTGGTCAAAGCCTTCGGCAATGGCGGCCAGGACGACGAAGGGGGCCGCGAGCGGGACCGCAAGCTCGACCTCGCCTACGCCGTGCAGGTGGCGCGAGAGATCGACGACAACTGGGCGATGGCGCTGGAAGCCTACGGCACGATCGACCGGATCGGCCATGGCGGCGATCCGGGCGAGGGCGCCCGCCTGTTCGGCGACCACGACCTGCACCGGGCTGGCCCCCTCGTCTACTACACCCAACGGCTCGACCGGCCGGTGGCTCAGCAGCGCGGCGACGATAATAAGGCTGCAGAGACCGACGCGCCGGAGGAGGCTGAAGGGACCATCTTGACCATCGGTACGGGGGTTTTGTTCGGGCTCAACAGAAACACGCCAGATGCGACGCTGAAATGGAGTGTCGAGGTCGAATTCTGAGTGGCGACCGAGGTCGCGGTCGGGTCAGCGGCGCGCGGCGATGAAGCGGGCGGCGTAGGGGCGGGGACGGTATCCATCGAGGTCGATCGGGCGGGCTGCGGTGCGGCGGGCCTCATCGGCCTCCGTCATGGCGACGGCGAGTGCCTGCGCCAGCTTTTCCAATCCCGGCACGCGAGCGGCATCCCCATGCATATAGGCCAGCGTCTCGCGGACCGTCGTCAGGTCCATGCGTGGCGGATGCGAGGGTTTGCGCGTGACGCGGAACATGCTTTCACCCGATCGAGAAGTTAACGAAACGTAAAGACACCGGCTGCCTTCTCTTCGCAAGATCAGCGCCAGCCCGCAAGCCCAGAGTCGAGGCGAACTCGTCTCAAATTGGATCAGTGGCGGGCAATTCGGAGACCCTGTTTCAAAAGCCATCATTTACGGTTGTCGCCCTAGGGTGCTCGTGACGGGGCAACAAGGGCCTGCGCGCAGGTGAAGCGTGCCTGGACCCGGACAGAAGTGGGTGGCGTAAACAATGGCGAATAATGCCAGAATTCTGATCATCGTCGAGAACCTGACGGTTCCCCTCGACCGGCGCGTCTGGCAGGAGGCCCTGAGCCTTCGGGACGCCGGGCACCAGGTCTCGGTCATCTGCCCGAAGGGCGGCACGCATCAGGCTGCCTACGAGGTCCTCGAGGGCATCCACGTCTTCCGCCACCCGCTGCCGATCGAGGCGGACGGGGCGCTCGGCTATGCGCTCGAATATTCCAGCGCGCTGTTCTGGGAATTCGTGCTGTCGATCAAGGCGCAGATGAAAGTCGGTTTCGACGTCGTGCAGGCGTGCAATCCGCCCGATCTCATTTTCACTGTCGGCGCGTTCTGGAAATACCTGTTCGGCAAGCCGTTCATCTTCGACCATCACGACATCAATCCGGAGCTGTATGAGGCGAAGTTCGGCAAGCGCGGCGTCTTCCACAAACTCCTGAAGATGTTCGAGCGGATGACGTTTGCGGTCGCCGACGTGTCGCTCGCCACCAACGACACCTTCAAGGACATCGCGATCGGTCGCGGTGGCATGGACCCCGACCGCGTGTTCGTCGTGCGCTCGATACCCGACGTCTCCCGCTTCCGCCGCGTCGAGCCGAACCTCGCCCTGAAGAACGGGCGCCGGCATCTGATCGGTTATGTCGGCATCATGGGCGCCCAGGACGGCGTCGATCTCTTGGTGACGGCCATGGACGAGATCGTCAACGTCCAGGGCCGCCAGGATGTGCAGTGCGCCATCGTCGGCGCCGGGACCGAGGTGCCGCGTCTCAAGGCGATGGTCGCCGAGCGGGGGCTTGCCGACTACGTGACCTTCACCGGCTTCCTGTCGGGCCAGCCGCTGCTCTCCGCGCTGTCCGCGTTCGATGTCGGCGCGATTCCCGATCCGAAGAACGGCTACAACGACAAGATCTCGATGAACAAGGTGTTCGAGTACATGAGCCTCGGCATCCCGTTCTGCGCCTTCGATCTCATCGAGACGCGGCGCACGGCGGGCGAGGCTGCGCTCTATGCCGAGAACAACGATCCGGTCGCGCTCGCGGGCAACCTCACGCGCCTGCTCGACGACCGCGACATCTATGCGAAGCTGTCGGCCATCGGCCAACTGCGTGCCAAGCAGTTGCTGGTCTGGGACAATGAGGAGAGCCGGCTGCTGGCGGCCTACCGCAAGGCGCTCGACGGCCGTCACGTGGCCTCCCGCTCGCGTCCGCAGCCGCTGCCACATGCGGGTTGATGGATCGACCGAGTCCTGAAGCAGGCGAGAACCCCGCAGCGCCAAGCTGCCGGGGCTTTTCGCATTTCGTCAGTCCCGCGGAGGCGGGAACCAATGCACGCGGCTTATACCGTCCGGACCAAACGCAGACTCATCTGACAATCCGTGTGGCCGGACGGCATTCTCTTTGTTTGCGCCTTCCGACACTCGTTCCGAGAGCCGGCCGGAAGGCGCGGACTGCCGAAAACGATGCGTCAGGAGTTTGTTCGGTTGGCTTTAGTGCATCGGGTTCGCCGATACCTGAACACCCACCGTCCATCGAACCTTTTGGAGGCTCTGCCTCCAAACCTCCGCCAAAGGCCTGAGGCCTTTGGAAACGCTGACTTTGAGAAGTCCCCGGCCGAGCCGGGGATTACGATCGGCGGATGGCTCATGATCAGATCAGAAGTCAGGCACCGCCCCGTCGGTAGCCCGTCCTATGCGCCGGTCCGCTCACCCGCCACAACCGGCAGCCGTGCGCCGAGACGCGGCACCACGAGCGCCCGCAGCA
>JBGSQO010000706.1:0-3753 GCA_041738055.1 Filomicrobium sp. | reverse complement strand
TGGCGTTAAGGCCCGAGGCCTCGCCCGGCGGCGGGCCGGAGGGCCGGCCGGCGTTCTCCTTCAGCCGTTTCCAGCCCGGCGACTGGTAATCCGACCGTTCGCCGAGGTCCTCGACCGTGCCGATGAAGGCCGATTCGGCTCCCGGCATGCCCGAGTAGCCGGTCTCGGAGACCGCATCGACATGCTCGTGGGGCAGCTCGTCCACGAAGCGGCTGGGCATCACGGCCTGCCAGCGGCCATAGATCTGGCGATTGGCGACAAAGGAGATATAGCAGAGCTGGCGCGCCCGGGTGATGCCGACATAGGCGAGCCGGCGTTCCTCCTCCAGGCCACGCAGGCCGCTCTCGTCGAGGCTGCGGCGGGAGGGGAAGACTTCCTCCTCCCAGCCAGGCAGGAACACGACCGGCCATTCCAGGCCCTTGGCACCGTGCAGGGTCAGGATCTGCACCTGGTCATCGCTCCCTGCCCCGGAAGCGGCATCCATCACCAGTTCGACGTGTTCGAGGAAGCCCGCCAGCGTATCGAACTCGCCCATCGCGCGGACAAGTTCCTTGAGGTTGTCGAGCCGGCCCTGCGCCTGCGGGCTGCGATCCTTCTGCAGCATGTCGGTATAGCCCGACTCCTCGAGGATCATCTCGGCCAGCTCGGTATGCGGCAGGCCGTCCGCCAGCTTGCCGCGCCAGAAATTGATCTGGTCGATGAACTGGGTGAGGCCCCGCTTGGCGCCGCCTTTGATTTCGTCGGTCTGCAGCACCATCGGTGTCAGCGTGAACAGGCTGCGACCGTCGGCACGGGCATAGGATTGCAGCTTGGCGAGCGTCGTGTCCCCCACCCCGCGTTTGGGCTCGTTGACGACGCGCTCGAAGGCAAGGTCGTCATCCGGCGAACGCACGAGGCGCAGGTAGGCCATCGCATCGCGGATCTCGGCGCGCTCGAAGAAACGCGGGCCGCCGATTACGCGGTAGGGAATGCCGAGCAGGATGAAGCGTTCCTCGAAGGCCCGCATCTGCCAGGAGGCGCGCACCAGCACGGCGCAGTCATCATGGCGCCCGCCTTTGCGGACCCAGCTTTCGATATCGTCCGCGATCAGGCGGCTCTCCGCCTCGCCGTCCCACAGGCCGCGCACCTTCACCTTGGGCGCATCGGCATCATCGGCGGCGGCGCTGTCATCGCCCACGAACAGGGTCTTGCCGAGGCGTCCCTTGTTGTGCGCGATCACCGAGGAAGCGGCTGCAAGTATATGTTTTGTCGAGCGATAATTGCGCTCCAGCCGCACCACCTTCGCGCCCGGGAAGTCATTCTCGAACCGCAGGATGTTGTCGACCTCGGCGCCGCGCCAACCATAGATCGACTGGTCGTCATCGCCCACGCAGCAGATGTTCTTCGAGCCCTGCGCCAGCAGGCGCAGCCAGAGATACTGCGCGACGTTCGTGTCCTGATACTCGTCGACCAGGATGTAGCGGAACTTCGAATGAAAATCCCGAAGCAGATCAGGGTTCTGCTGGAAGATCGTGATGTTGTGGATCAGGAGGTCGCCGAAATCGCAGGCGTTCAGCACTTTCAGCCGCGCCTGGTAGATCTCGTAACACTTGATGCCCTTGCCGTTGCCGAACAGTTCCGCCTCTTCGCCCGGCACCCGGTCCGGCGTCAGCGCCCGGTTCTTCCAGCCATCGATCAGGCCCGCGAGATTGCGCGGCGTCCAGCGCTTGGGGTCGAGATTCTCGACCTGCACGATCTGCTTGCACAGGCGCACCTGGTCGTCGGTGTCGAGGATGGTGAAACTGGATTTCAGCCCCACCAGTTCCGAATGCCGCCGCAGGATCTGCGCCGAGATGGAGTGGAACGTGCCGAGCCAGCGCAGGCCCTCGCCCTGCTCGGCGAGGCGGGCGAAGGGCTGCGCTGGCTCGGCACGTTCCACTCGATCTCGGCGCAGATCCTGCGCCAGCATGCCGAACTCGTCGGGCTGAAATCCTCGTTCACGATCCTCGACACCGATGACCAGGTACGCCTGTGCAAGCAGATCGTGCAGGCCGAAGACCTCGACCCCAAACGCTGGACGCCGCGCAACCTCGCGGGCCTGATCGACGGCTGGAAGAACCGGGCCCTGACGCCGGACAAGGTGCCGGGCGAGGAGGCCGAGCTGTTCGGCAATGGCAAGGGGATCAAGTGTTACCAGATCTACCAGGCACGGCTGAAGGTGCTGAACGCCTGCGACTTTGGCGACCTTTTGATCCACAACATCACGATCTTCCAGCAGAACCCTGATCTGCTTCGGGATTTTCACTCCAAGTTCCGCTACATCCTGGTCGACGAGTATCAGGATACCAACGTCGCGCAGTATCTCTGGCTGCGCCTCCTGGCGCAGGGCTCGAAGAACATCTGCTGCGTCGGCGATGACGACCAGTCGATCTATGGCTGGCGGGGGGCGGAGGTCGACAACATCCTGCGCTTCGAGACCGACTTTCCGGGCGCCAAGGTTGTCCGGCTCGAGCGCAACTACCGCTCGACCAGACACATCCTCGCCGCAGCGTCCTCGGTGATCGCGCACAACAAGGGCCGGCTCGGCAAGACGCTGTTTGTCGGCGATGACAGTGCGGCCGCGAGCGATCCGGACGCGGCAAAGGTCAAGGTGCGCGGCCTGTGGGACGGGGAGGCGGAGAGCCGACTGATTGCGGACGACATCGAGAGCTGGGTGCGCGGCGGCGGGCGGCATGATGCCTGCGCAGTGCTGGTGCGCGCCTCCTGGCAGATGCGGGCCTTCGAGGAACGCTTCATCCTGCTCGGCATCCCGTACCGCGTGATCGGCGGCCCGCGCTTCTTCGAACGCGCCGAGATCCGCGACGCGATGGCCTATCTGCGGCTGGTCCGCTCGCCGGATGATGACCTCGCCTTCGAGCGGGTGGTCAACGAGCCGAAACGCGGGGTGGGGGACACGACGCTTGCCAAGCTGCAATCCTATGCCCGCGCCGACGGGCGCAGTCTCTATACGCTGACACCGATGGTGCTGCAGACCGACGAGATCCGGGGCGGGGCAAAGCGCGGTCTCACCCAGTTCATCGACCAGATCAATCTGTGGCGCGGCAAGCTGGCGAACGGCCTGCCGCATACCGAACTGGCCGAGATGATCCTCGAGGAGTCCGGCTATACCGACATGCTGCAGAAGGATCGCAGCCCGCAGGCGCAGGGCCGGCTCGACAACCTCAAGGAACTCGTCCGCGCGATGGGCGAGTTCGACACGCTGGCCGGCTTCCTGGAGCATGTGGAGCTGGTGATGGACGCCGCCTCCGGCGCGGGCAGCGATGACCAGGTTCAGATCCTGACGCTGCACGGCGCCAAGGGGCTCGAATGGCCGGTCGTGTTCCTGCCCGGCTGGGAGGAGGAAGTGTTCCCCTCGAAACGCTCGCTGGATGAAAGCGGCCTGCGCGGCCTCGAGGAGGAGCGCCGCCTCGCCTATGTCGGCATCACCCGCGCCCGGGCGCGCTGCTACATCTCGTTCGTCGCCAACCGGCAGATCTATGGCCGCTGGCAATCGGTGATGCCGAGCCGGTTCATCGACGAGTTGCCGCACGAACATGTCGATGCGGTTTCTGAGACCGGCTATTCCGGCATGCCGGGCGCCGAGTCGGCCTTTATTGGCACGGTCGAGGACCTCGGCGAGCGGTCGAATTACGAGAGCCCGGGCTGGAAACGGCTGAAGGAGAATGCGGGCCGCCCCTCCGGCGCGCCGCCGGGCGAGGCCTCCACCCTCAACGC
>JBGSQO010000701.1:0-1886 GCA_041738055.1 Filomicrobium sp. | reverse complement strand
GGCGCCAAGTCTATGCCGACGGCCGCGTCAGCTTCTACGAGCGCATCCGTCTGCGCCAGGCCACGAGCCAGCACATGCGCCTCGTCAGCAGGTCGCACCGCGGCTGAACTCGGAGCCACTAGTGGCCTGTCTCGACTAAATCGCTGTGCTGGCCGAATCCTCTGACGATTTAGGCGAGACATGAAGGCCACTAGCAAAATTAATGACTTAGTGTGGCGTTTATCGCGCCTTAATTGACGACCAGTTTGCCGCACGCATAGGTCAATTAAGGCGCGACGCCACACTAGCGCGGCGCGGAGGCCTCGGGGCGTCCGCGCCGCGTATTCAGAGATCTGGTCGCTATTTCATCATCTTGGCGGACGCCAGCGAGGACGCCGACAGCAGCGGCAGGCAATCGCTGACGGCCTCCTTGTCGCTGCGGCACTCGTTGACGTCGTTGACGAGCAGCGAGCCGACCTCGGTGCATTTCACTTTTTCGATCTCGAACAGCTTGACGATCCGCTTCTCTTTCCTGAGCGGGGCCAGATCGACGAAAAAGCGCTGATCGACGACGCCATCAGTGCGGAACAGCACGAGGTCGAGCTGGAGCGTGGAGAACGGCATGCGGGTCTGGTTGTCGACGACGAGGTACAGTCGGCAGCCGTTGTCGATCGGCTCGAGGCGGTTGAGTTCGACGGCGATGGTCCCGACGGCTGCGACCTGAGCTGGGACCTTCTCCTGGGCCACGACGCTGGTTGCGAACGCCGTCGCCAGGAGCAGCCCGGACAGCATGCCGGCTGAGCACTGGCTCCACGATCGGGTTGCACGAGGGTTGGGAGCGGCGATTGTGTGAGGGCGCACGGGACTGACCTGCTCCTTGGGGGATGGCTCGAACAAGGGCTCGATTAAGCGAGTACGGCGCCGCTGGCAACGCCTGTCACTGGAAAGTCTTTATGCGGCAATCGCGTAAGGGTTCCGTGCGCGCCTTCCGGTGACTCTTTGATTGCGCCTTCCGACTCTCGTTCCGAGAGCCGGCCGGAAGGCGCCGGACTCTTGTTTGCGCCTTCCGACTCTCGTTCCGAGAGCCGGCCGGAAGGCGCGCTTAAAAGCAACATGGCGGCGCAGGCCGCTGCTTACGCAACGGAGCCCACACCGCCATGCCTAGTGCGTCGGTACGCACAACGAGGACCTCGACGCCAGGGCACCCTAGCGGCAAAGTGTTGCTGGAATCGTAATGCGCGTCCCGTCAGGGTGCGCCGTCGTTGGGCGGAGTCTGTCGTTCCTTCGTGCCGCTCGGCCCCGGCCTTAGGAGTGTGCCGACGATCCGTGTCATGATGCGGTGCGGCACGAACCCGCTGACGCGCGCCACCAGCCCGTTGAGCACGCCCGGCACGATGAGCCGGTGGCCCATCCCGTAGCCGCGGTAGACGGACGCGGCGACGGCCTCAGGCGTCAAGGCGGGAACGAGCCGTCGGTAGAGGGCGCCTTCCGCTCCCATCGCTGCATGGAACTCCGTCTCGACCGGTCCGGGGGCCACGACGGCAATGCGCACACCCCGGCCGGATAGTTCCTCCGCGAGCGCCAGCGACAGCGAGATCTGGTAGGCCTTGCTGGCATAATAGACCGCCTGATAGGGACCCGGGACGAGCCCGCCGAGCGAAGCGATCGTGATGAGCCCACCGCGACCGCGCGCCACCATCTGGGCTGCCAAGTGCCGCATGAGCCGGGTCGTCGCCGTCACGTTCAGCTGCGCGATGGCCTCGATGGCTTTGGGCTCGTGAGACAGGACCGGGCCGGACAGTCCCGCGCCCGCACTCAGCACCGCGATGTCGGCATAGGCGCCCATGGCCGACAGTGCAACGTCGAGCGCGCGGCAGGCCCCATCGGCGGTGATATCGAGCGCGATC
>JBGSQO010000228.1:0-6768 GCA_041738055.1 Filomicrobium sp. | reverse complement strand
GACGCGCCGCAGAACCGTGCGGCTGATCAGCAGCCCCGTGCCGATACCGCCCACGGCGACCACGCCGAAGCCCAGGAGCGCGAACAGCCGCAAGCGTTCAGCCAGCGCCCGCTGCCCGTCGATATCGCGGCCGACGATCAGGATGGAGCCATCGGAGAGTTGTTCGATGCGGCCGGCCGCCAGTCGCGTTCCGCTTGGTTGAGGCCCCTCGTAGTCGAATAGTGGCTGATCCGCCGTCAAACCGGCAGGGACCTTCGCGAGGTTGCCGGCCAGGCGCCGACCGTCGCGCCCTGCCAGCAAATAAAGGCTTGGTCCCGGCGAGCGCACCCGCGTCTCGATGGCGCGCTGAAGCCCTTGCGGCCCCTCTGCGCGCTCGATGTCGCGCAGGACCTCAAGTTCGCGCGTCAACCCCGCCAGCACCTCACCGGCAAGGATGGCGTTGGCCTGATAGAACAGGATCGCAAACAACAGCGCTGTGACGGCGAGGAATGCCGCGGTCGTCGCGAAGGCCGCGCCGAATACCGTCGTCGAAAAGTTCGCCGCGACCCCGCGCAAGCTAGGACGTTGCGTCACGGATGACGTATCCGGCGCCGCGCACGGTATGCAGCAGCGGCTTGTCGAATTGCTTGTCGATCTTCGACCTCAGGCGGGAGACGTGGACATCGATCACGTTCGTCTGTGGATCGAAATGATAATCCCAGACGTTTTCCAAGAGCATGGTCCGCGTCACCACCTGCCCGGCATGCTTCATCAGGTACTCGAGCAGGCGGAACTCGCGCGGCTGCAGGATGATCGCCTCGCCCGCCCTCGTCACGCGGTGGGACAGCCGATCGAGGACCAGATCGCCGACGACCAGCCGGGTCAGCTGCTCCTGCGGCAGCGAGCGCCGCGACAGCGCCTCCACCCGGGCCAGCAGCTCCACATAGGCGTAGGGCTTCGTCAGATAATCGTCGCCGCCGGCCTTCAAGCCTTTGACCCGGTCGTCGACCTCCCCCAGCGCCGACAGCACGAGTGCCGGCGTCTCGACACCCTCACCCCGCAGTGTCCGGATGACCGTGAGGCCGTCGAGTTCGGGCAGCATGCGGTCGACGATCAGTACATCGAAATGGGACGTGCGGGCTGTTTCGAGGCCCGCAGCCCCGTCAGCAGCCCACTCTGCGGCATGACCGCTTTCCCTGAGTGCCTTGACGAGGAAGCTCGCGGCCTCCTCGTCGTCCTCGACGACCAGAACGCGCATGTGGGTCGGATCACCTTTCTTGGGCCAATACCGTCCCGCCGATGTTTCGACTCTGTGTCTGTTGGGTCAGCGGGACGGTATTATCTCTTTTTTGCGCCTTCCGACACTCGTTCCGAGAGCCGGCCGGAAGGCGCGGTCTACCGAGAGGTGTCTCACAAATTCGGCGGGTCGGTATGAGTTACCCGAAACTCTGCGCTGTACAGGTGCTTCATCCCGACTGCGAATATGGCAGGGAAGACGGGGTCGCAAGCCCACACGTTGTTTGCCTCGCCAGATCCTGGTCCGATGTGAAGAGTGGCCGACACCTTATCGGTATCGGCCACCATATTGCTCGTTCGCTCGGCCGGACGCGACCTCCCGGCTCAGCCCTTCTTCAGCTGGACGGCAACGAAGCGCTTGTCGTTGCCAGACTTGACGTGCAGCAGGACCGCCGGGCGCTTCTTCTCGATGGCCTTCTTGATGCCGGCCACCACATCGTCGCTGCTTGCGACACTGACGCCCTGAACTTCGAGAATGACGTCGCCTTGCTTCAATCCCTTGCGGGCGGCATCGGAGTCGTCGGCCACTTTGGCAATGCCAACGCCTTCTTCGCCAGCGGCTTTCGCTGGGGCGAGTTCCAGGCCGATCTGCTCGAGTTCCTTCACGGTGGCCGACGGGCCCCGTCCCTCGTTGAGAGCCGCGATCTCCTCCTGGCTCGACGGGAAGCGGCCGAGCTTGACGGGGATCGTCTTGCGCTCACCGTTGCGCCAGACCTCGACCTTGACCTCCGCACCCGGAGCGTAGGCTGCGACCTTGCGGGCTAGGTCCCGGCTGTCGGCAATCGCCTCGGTGTCGACCTTGACGATCGCGTCCTGGGCTTTCAACCCGGCGTCCGCTGCCGGCCCGCCTGCGGTCACCTCAGAGACGAGCGCACCCTTGGGAGCCTCGAGGCCCAGGCTTGCTGCGGTATCCTCATCGACGTTCTGGATTTTCACGCCGAGCCAGCCGCGGCTCACCGTGCCGTCGCGCTTCAGCTGTTCGATCACGTCCGTCGCCGTCGTCGAAGGAACGGCGAACGCGATGCCGACGTTGCCGCCGGACGGGCTGAAGATCGCTGTGTTAACGCCGATGACCTCGCCGTCGAGATTGAACGTCGGACCACCCGAGTTGCCGCGGTTCACGGCCGCGTCGATCTGCAGGTAGTCGTAGGGACCCGATCCGATATCGCGTGACAGCGCCGAGACGATGCCAGCCGTCACCGTGCCGCCGAGACCGAACGGATTACCAACCGCGATCACCCAATCGCCGACGCGGATGGGCTTACCTGCAAAGCGCACGTGTTTGAACGTCTTGCCGGCGGCGTCTTTGATCTTCAGTAGGGCCAGATCGGTGCGGGCGTCCGTGCCGACCAGATCAGCCGTATACTTCTCGTCCTGGTCAAAGCGAACTTCGATCTCGGTCGCGCCATCGATGACGTGGTTATTGGTCACCACATAGCCGTCCGGGGATATGACGAAGCCAGAGCCCTGGGCCAGCGATGGGCGCTTAGGTCCCTCCTTCGGTCCACCCTGCCCGCCAGGACCGCGGAACTCCTTCGGCAGGTTCTTGAAGAACTCGTTGAGCGGATGATCCTCTGGGAGATTGGGAAGACCCGGGAACGGCTTGTCTGGCTGCGGACCGCCCTCGGCCACATCCTTGCTCTTGCCGCCGTTGGTCACGGAGATCGAGACGACCGAGCCCTTCACTTTGTCGACGATATCGGCGAACGACAGCGGCGCGCGGCCGAACGGCGTCTCGATCGTCTGAGCAGCCCCGGCATCCGCCTTCTGAGCGTGGGCCTTGTCGGCAGGCGGGGCGAGGGTCAGCGCCAAACCGGCGACTGCGGCGATGGCGGCAACGGCGCTGGATCTCGCGAGCCAAGCCCGGCCGGTCCCGCGTGCGGCGTTTGAACTGTCGTGCTCGTTCGCGTGAACCAGCATGTGTCGGCGTCTCCTTGATCACGAAATGCGAGGGCATCGAGCCTTCTCGCTTAACGGAGGCGCCGTTACAGCAGCATGTCGGTGGGGTTAAACATTGGTAACGTCGAGCAAGGCACAGGACGGCGGACGAGGACTTGGCGCCGCCAATTGCCGGTTCAACCCTGCCGCATCAGTCGGTCGAGCTCCTTCTTCTCCTCGGCGGTCAGCGGGCGCTCGTCCGATGAGGACGTCGCGGCGGACCGCTCCTGCGTCCGGTGCAACGTCCTGTAGGCCAACGCGATGCCGCCAGCGAGGACGAAAACCGGGGCGAGCCACAACAGCAGCGTATGCCAACCGAACGACGGGCGCAGTAGCACGAATTCGCCGTAGCGATCGACGATGAAGGACATCACCTGGGTGTCGCTGTCGCCGGCCTGGAGACGCTCGCGAACCAGAAGTCGCAGGTCCTTGGCCAGGGGCGCATCGCTGTCGTCGATCGATTGGTTCTGGCAGACTAGGCAACGCAGGTCCGTCGACAGCGCGCGCGCCCGCGATTCGAGAGCGGGATCGGCGAGACGCTCATCCGGCTGGACGGCCAGAGCTGGGCTGAACAGCGCCAGAAAGGCAACAGCCGCTGCGACGGCCTTGAGGCCTACCCGCCCGATCTTCCCAACCATCGCCATCGTCTCCTCCTCGGCCGGTTCTACTCGGCGGGCGCCAAGCCACCCGTACGAGGGGCCTTTCGCGATGGGGCACCGACCCTCAAGCGACGGTCGGTCAGCGACAGCAAACCGCCCGCGAACATGACCAGCGCGCCGATCCAGATCAATCGCACGAGTGGATGGAAGTACAGCCGTATGACCCGGCCGCCGTCGTCCTGCCCGTCCCCCAGCACGGTATAAAGGTCCCCGCGCCAGGACGCATGGATGCCGGCCTCCGAGGTCGGTTGCGGGGGCTGATCGTACAGGCGCTTTGCCGGATTGAGCCGGATGACCTCGCTCCCGTCGCGCGTGACGACGAACTCGCCCACCTCTTCGCGATAGTTGGGACCCTGTTGGCGCGTGACGCCGGTGAACTTCAGGCTATAGCCGCCGATCTCTGCGGTTTCGCCCGGCTTCATGACCAGCACGCTCTCGCTGCGATACGCGCTGGTGCCGACGATGCCGACCACCATCATGCCGACGCCGAAGTGGGCGAGCGCGCCGCCGAATACCGATCGCGGCAGATTGGCCAGCCGGCGCATCGCCTCCTCGCGTGACGCCACGCCGACCTTCGCCCGGAAGGCCAGCTCCGAGACGGCACCGGCCATGACGAACACGCCGATCGCCATCATGATCGGGGCAAGCCAGGGACCCTGATAAGCCATCGCGAATGTGACGACCAGCGTGACGGCGGCGAGGCCCGCCGCAACCGTCAGCCGCTGCGCCGCACCCTGCACATCCGCTCGCTTCCATGCCAGAAACGGCCCGAACGGCATAACCAGCAGCAGCGGCACCATCAGCGGAATGAACGTCAGGTTGAAGTACGGCGGGCCCACCGAGATCTTGTAGCCGAACGCCTCCGCCGCCAGCGGATAAAGTGTGCCGATCAGCACCGTTGCGGTCGCAGTCGTCAGGATGACGTTATTGAAGACGAGGCCGCCTTCCCGGCTGATCGGGGAGAACAGCCCGCCCTGTCGCAACTCGTGGGCGCGCGCAGCAAACAGCGTCAGTGCGCCGCCGATGAAGATGCCCATGATCACGAGAATGGCAATGCCGCGCTCCGGATCGACCGCGAACGCATGCACAGAGGTCAGCACCCCCGAGCGGACCAGGAACGTTCCCATCAGCGACAGCGAGAACGCCAGGATCGCCAGCAGAATGGTCCAGACCTTGAGCGCCTCGCGCTTTTCCATGACCAGGGCCGAATGCAGCAGCGCTGTTCCAGCCAGCCACGGCATGAAGGACGCGTTCTCGACGGGGTCCCAGAACCACCAGCCGCCCCAGCCAAGTTCGTAATAGGCCCACCAAGACCCCATTGCGATGCCGATGGTCAGGAACATCCAGGCCGCCAAGGTCCACGGGCGAACCCATCGTGCCCAGGCAGCATCCGTGCGGCCCTCGATGAGGGCTGCAACGGCAAATGAGAAGGCGATCGAGAAGCCGACGTAACCCGCGTAGAGGAACGGCGGATGGAAGGCCAGCGCAGGGTCTTGCAGGATCGGGTTCAAGCCGCGACCATCGAATGGGGCCGGATCGAGTCGATCGAACGGGTTCGACGTCGTCAGGATGAAGATGCCGAAGGCGACCGCAATCGACGCCTGCACGGACAAGACGTTGGCCTTCAGCGTCAGCGGCAGGTTCCCGCCAAACAAGGCAACCGCTGCGCCAAACAAGGCCAGGATCAGCACCCACAGCAGCATCGAGCCTTCGTGGTTCCCCCAGACGCCGGAGATCCGATAGATCAGCGGTTTGGTCGAGTGCGAGTTCTGGGCGACGTTGGCGACCGAGAAGTCGGACACGACATAGGCATAGGTGAGCGCCAGGAAGGCGAGGATCAGCAGCAAGACCTGGACCAGGGCGGCGGGCTCGGCCATGGCCATCAGGCGTGCATCCCGAACCTGGGCGCCATAGAACGGCACGATCATCTGGCAGGCGGCCACGATCACCGCGAGCACGAGCGCAAAGTGGCCGATCTCGATGATCATTCTCGTCTCCTCCTGGGTCCCCTTGGCAGTCTCAGGGGCCGCACGTCCAACCTTGTATCACGAGCCGGGGTGCTGGGCTCCGGGTCCGAGCTTGACGCCCTTCTCTTTCAGAGACTTCGCAACCTCGGGCGGCATGTAGTTCTCGTCGTGCTTGGCCAGCACCGTGTCGGCGATGAAGCGTCCGCTGGGCTCGAGCCGCCCCTCGGCGACGACGCCCTGCCCCTCGCGGAAGAGGTCGGGCAGGATTCCCTCGTAGCTGACCTCGACCTTGGCCAGCGTGTCGGTGACGGCAAACCGCACCTTGGTCCCCTCACCGCGAACGACCGAGCCGTCGGAGACCAGACCGCCGAGGCGGAACCGCTGGCCGACTTCGATCTTCTTCTCGGCGATGTCGCTGGGCGTGTGGAAGAACACGATGGTATCGCGCAGGGCAAACAGCACCAGGATCGCGGCCACCGCCAGGACGACGATGCCGGACCCGATCAGGACTGCGCGCTTGCTCTTTTTCGTCATCTCGATCCCACCATGGCCAACTCGGTCAACGTAGCCCGTCGCGTGCCCGATCAGTGCAAAGGCTACGATCCCAGCTTCAACTCACTCGCCAGGGCATCCAACTGCGCCAGCTTGCCAGCATCGCCCGAGAAGGTCTGCCGCGCCTTGCCCAAAGCCCCCTTGGCGTCCTCGATGCGGCCCAGGACAGCATAAGCCCGCACGAGGCGCATCCAACCCTCGATATCGGCCGGGTTCTGCGTCAGCCGCTCGGCCAGGCGATCGACCATGCTCGCGATCATTGCCGCGCGCTCGTCGGCCGACATGCTGCCGGCAGCCACCATGTCCTGCGCGGTCGGTCCCGGCGCCGTCGTAGGCGATCCTTCGGGCTGTGGCTTGGCTGCAGCTGCCGATGGCGC
>JBGSQO010000677.1:0-2774 GCA_041738055.1 Filomicrobium sp. | reverse complement strand
GGCGGCCCGCGACGTCTCAGCGCCCGCTGCGGGCAAGAGAATGTCCGCGGAGGATGCAAGAGCCGGAACGGCGGAGGGCATGGCGCCGCTCCGGCTGCAGTCACGAGGCCCGGTCCCGGCACCGCGGGGACTGTGCACAGGCCCGGGCCTCGTCGGCGAGATCCGCACATCACCCTGCGGAGGAGATTTGAACGACAACTCCGCCTGATCCATGGGAACGCTCTCGCGACACTTTGTTTGCGCCTTCCGACTCTCGTTCCGAGAGCCGGCCGGAAGGCGCGTAGGGAGCCGGCCGGAAGGCGCATGATCTCAATCTCGGCAACGCAACCAACGCCAACACCACAACAACGCACACGACTCGATCAAAGCCCGGAACACGATGGACCTGTCGCGTCGGCCGGGGGCGGGCCGTCGCGGGGCGGGGGCAGCCGAAAGACCTCGGCTCCGGGCTTTCACTGGACTAGGGGAACACTGGATCTTGGAACCCATAAGTTCCATATTCGTTCTTAATGTGTGCTGCTTGCCAGGTCAAGAACAAAAGAACGATGCGCGAACAAATTTTTGAGGCGCCCAATGGGGTACGCACAAAATGTTTCCAGTCTGCCAAGCGGATAGGCACCGCCTCGCACGTTGCGCAAGACACAGTTGCCGAGCGGCACCGGTCCTGACACGATTGTGACCGACCAGGGCCTCGCAATGTCGAAAGTGTGGCGCGTGAGCCCTGCCATCCGAAACGAGACACGGCTATACAGTCTATTCATTCGGTTCGTGCAGGATCGAGACACCTCGACGGGGCCAAGCGCATATCCAAAGCAGACGCCCAGCACAGCCACCATGAGCCACAAGGCCGAAAGAGCCTTCAGGACAAGCACCGGAGCTGCCAGACAATGACCGCCGCCAGCATGTGCCGCCGCCTTCTGATTGCCGCAGCGACCCTCGTCGCGACCTCCGCCACGACGCTCTCGACGGCCAGCGCGCAGATGTTCTGGGGCGGCACCAGCGAATGGGGCGGCGGCCGCCAGACCGTTGCCTTCCCGACCTCGCACAACCCCGGCCAGATCATCGTCAGCTTCGGTGACCGCCGCCTCTATCTCATCACCCAGCGCGGACAGGCGGTCAGCTACCCGATCGCCATCCCGAAGGACGAGGCCCGCTGGGAGGGCAGCACCAACGTCTCGATGAAGCGCGAGAACCCGGATTGGCGGCCGACGCCGACCATGCTCTCCAAGAACCCGCGGCTGCCGACCTGGGTGCCCGGCGGGCATCCGATGAACCCGCTCGGTGTGCGCGCCCTCTATCTCGGCTCCAGCACCTACCGCATCCATGGGACCGACGCGCCCTGGACCATCGGCACGGCCGCCTCCTCCGGCTGCATCCGCATGTTCAACGAGGACGTTCTCGACCTCTACCCGCGCGTCAAGCTCGGCACGCAAGTGCAGGTGACGTGGAAGCGCTTCCTGTCCGGCGGCGTCGCCAGCGCCTCCTACGAGGGCGCAACCGAACAGCCGCCGCGCCGCCGCTACAGCCGCAACTGAGCCATCAGCCCAAGTGAAGTGCGGGGGGCTTTGCCCCCTCGCCCCCTACCAAGGGCTTAGCCCTTGGAACCATCACCCGGAGTCTGGGGCACGCCCGTCACCCAGACGCAGGCAAACGGGGTGATCCCCCGCGCGGGGTCCGGGGGCGCGCAGCCCCCGACTTCACTGACCACCGCCAAATCGCGCTCACACGAGCAAATTCAGAAGGTTGCTGGGCTTGTGAGGAAGCGACCCGCACCAGCGCCCGCATCACCCACGAACAGAGCCAATCAATAGAAGGGCCGGTCCAACGCGACCGGTCCTACGTGTTCTGTGAGGTCGCCGCGACGCGTCGGCTAAGACCGCGCTTTCACCTTCAGACCGGCCAGACACGACGCCATGTCCGTCGAGAGCTTGCGCAGCATCGCGACATAGTGGCCCGGCCCCGGCGGACTATCGCCGCCGATGGGATCGAGCGACCCGATCCGCGCCGAGGTATCGGCTGCAACGGCTTCCAGCAGCTTTGAAGGGTGCTGCGGCTCGCCGAAGATGCACACCTCACCGAGGCGCGCGATCGATGCCCGCACCTGCGAGATGCGCCGCGCACCGGTCGGGATCTCCGGCGACAGCATGATCGAGCCGACGGCGAACACGTCGAAGCGATGCTCGAAATAGTGATAGGCATCGTGGAAGGTGATGAACGGCCGTCCCCGCACCGAGGCCATCCGAATCTCGATCTCGGTGGTCGCTGCGGCGACGGTGGCCTCGAAGCGGGCGGCATTGGCGGCGAAGGCCGAAGCCTTGTCGGGATAGATCTTTGCCAGAACGCCGGCGAGATGGCGGGCCAGCGCGCGCGCGTTGTCGGGATCGAGCCAGACATGGCCGTCGATCCGCCCATCCTCGGCGTGCCCATGGTCGGCGGCGACCTCGTGCCCGTGGCCGGCATGTTTGCCTTTGTCGGCCTGGGCGTCATGGGCGCCGTGATCGTCGTGCTTGTGTGCCTCGAAACCCTGCCCTTCGCGAACGGGTAGCAACCGCAGCCCCGGAACCTGTGTCAGCGTGACGACCGTAACTTCAGCCGGCAAACTGGCGACGAGCCGCTCCGTAAACGGTTCCACCTCGGCACCGACTCTGACGAGCACCTTGGCCTCTTGCACGGCGCGGGCGGCGGACGGCTTCAAGGCGAACGTGTGCGGAGAGGCCGCACCCGGCACCAGCAGTTCAGGCTCGCCGACCCCGTCCATCACCGCGGCCGCGATC
>JBGSQO010000653.1:0-8685 GCA_041738055.1 Filomicrobium sp. | reverse complement strand
GCGACGCCGGCCGGCAGCGCGGTCCAGGTGAGCGTGGCACCCGTCGGCAGGCCGGTGATCTCGACCTGCGACAGGTACTCGGAGGTGTCGGTGTCGTCGAGGGCGGCGTTGACGACGAGGTGGATCGGCTGATCCTCGTTGCCGCTGCCCGACGCCGACAGGATCGGCTCGTCACCGATGGCGTCGGCCTTGACGGTGATGGTGTGCGTTGCCGAGCCGAAGCCGTGGATGCCGTCGTTGTCGGTCGTGGTGACGGCCACGTCGAGGGCAATATCGATATCGCTGTCGGCGGGCGGGGTGATGGTCAGCGCGCGCATGGCGCTCAGGAGATCGGCCTCGCTGCCGGTTGTGCGGGTCAGCGTGTAGGTCGGGTTGCCCAGGCCGTCGGTGCCCACGGCGACCGTCACACCCACGACAGCAGGGATCGTGCCGTCACCCGGATAGCCGATCACGGCGCCAGTGGGAACGTCGGAGATAACGATCTCGGTGACGGTCTCGGTGCCGTCGGTGTTGTCGGCCCGCGTGATGACGATGTTGTTACCGAACGTGACGGTCTTGTCCTCCACGACGCTGGAGGCGCCCGTAATCGTCGGATGGTCGGGGGCGGCAATGAAGACGACGGGGATGTCGAGCACGCGGGTCGCGGTCAGCACAGCGACGACGCCATCGTCGGGGCCGGCCGTCGTCGGGTTCGTTTCGCGCGAGGTGACCGTCACCTGCAGCGTGAAGTCGTCGTCGGCATGGGCGGGCGGCACGATGGTGAGGGCGGCCAGCGTCGCTTTGATCGCCGCCTTGGTGCCGGAGATCAGATAGCTGCCGTCGGCTTCACGCGTCAGGCCCTGGAAATTGTAGCCGGGGGGCAGACCGGTGATGCGCACCGGGTCCATGGTCTCGGTGCCATCGAGGTCGGTGAGGTCGAGCGTGACCGGGACGGCGAGATTGACGTCCTCGGTGCCCTGCACGACGGGGCCGCCGGGCGTCGCGACCACGTTGGGGCCGCCGGTGAAGTCCGCGTCCGGCGTATCGGCGATGGCCGCGACGGTGATCGTCATCGGCACGGTCTGGGTGTCGATGACAGGCGCGCCGCCGCCGCCGGTGTCCTCGGTCGTGGCCGAGACGGTGAGGGCGATGTCCTCGTCGCTGTCAACGGGTGGGGTCAGTGTGAGGGTGGCAAGTGCGGCGCGAATCTGGGTCTCGGTGAAGCCGGAGCCGGAGCCGCCAAAGGTGACGCTCTCGCCGTCGACGAGGACCACGAAGCTCTGCGGATTGCCGGCCTCGTCGGTATACTCGACGAGCGTGCCGGCGGGAAAGCCCGAGACCACGACCTCGATGACCGTCTGCGTGGACGGATCGAGCACGACGATGTCGATATCGTCGCCGAACGTGACCGGCGTGTCCTCGTTGGTTGCCTGCGTCGGCGCGGTGATCTCGAGCGGATCGGCAACGGGGGCCACGACGACGCGGATCGGCGCGGACGCAGTCTCGCGATCGCCGTTGGAGGCCTCGGTGGCGATGGCGACGATGGTCATACCCGCGAACGTGCCGCTCTGGTCGTGCGGCGGCAGGAACCAGACGGACGGGACTTGGCCCGGGGTCAGCGTGTAGGTCTTGGTTCCGTCCGGCGCGATGGTGAATGGATACTCGGTGCCGCCGTCGGCATTGAGCAGCTTGGCGCCGGGGGCCACACCGCGGATCTCGGCCGTGTGCGTCTCAGAGCCGTCGATGAGGTCGCCGAAAGTGGCGGCGAGATCGTCGAGGTGGACGGCGATGTCCTCGTCCGTCGTCTCGTCATCGCCGGTCGCGGTGACGGGGTCGGCGACGGCGATGACGTCAATCACGTAGTCGAAGCGGACCGTCTCGCGGTCGCGGTAACCCGGCAGGCGCGGGTCCGCCTTGTCCTCGATCGTGGTGACGGCGACGCCGAGCACGATTTTGCCATCGAAATCTTTGGGTGGGTCGACCGTCAGAGACTTCAGAAGCGCCTGGATCTCCTCGGTCGAGCCGGTGACCGTGAAGGTGCGTCCTGTTTGTGCGATGCGGCCGGGCAGGCTCGCATCCCAGGCGAGCGTGGCGCCTGCGGGCAGACCGGTGATGACGACCTTCTCGATCGACTCCGAGCCGTCGGGATCGTTCAGCGTGACCGTGATCGGGGTGCGGACAAGGGTATCCTCCGGCGTGCGCGCGGCGCCCGAAATGCTGGCGGGATCGGCGACGGCCTCGACGATGATTTCGCTCTTGCCGGTCACGACCTCGCCGGTGCGCGGGTCGCTGATCGAATAGGTGAAGGTCGCCTTGCCGGAGAAGCCGGGGGCGGGCGTATAGGCGATGAAACCGTTGGGAAGCAGCCGGATCGATCCAGCCGAGGGATCCATGATGAGCCGAGAGTCGGTGATCGGCGGCGACGACACGCCGGTCGCGATCAACAGGTCTGCGAGGTCGTTGTCCTCGACGACGCGGAAGGTCGGCTCCCCGGAGATGAGGGGGCCGTAGACGATGCGGATGTCGTCGTTGGATGCGACGACTTCTTCGCCCTCCTCCAGGTCTCGGGAGGCACGTAGATACTCGGTATCGCCAAGCAGCCAGAGGTGATCGAGGCTGGAGCCGACGGGTGCGGCGACCGTCTGGAACATGGCATTGTCGAACGTCGAGATTTTCTCGCCGTTGCGGTGGCCGATTTCCTCGTCGGACAGCCCCGTCAGGTGCGTGAGGCCGCGACCGACCGCCGCGAAGACGTTCTGACCGTGGGAGCCGGCCTCGCCGCGCTTCAGGTCGTCGCGCCCCCAGCGGCGGGTTTCCGGGTTGAGGGAGGTGAGCGGATCAATCGAAAAGCCGAGGCTCTGTTCACCAAGGCTGCTCGAACCGGACAATCCTGCCGCCGACGAGCTGCTGGAGAAATCGGTCGGCGCGCGGTCTTGGGCCGGCGCTTGGATGTCGTCGGAGCGCTCGGGCTGTTGTGCAGGCTCGGGCAGTTGCGGAAGCAAGGGCAGCGGCGCCAGCATGGCAACCGCTTTCTCACCGTCGTGGCCCAAGGCAAGCTCGGTGAGCACATCGATCAGCAAGTTGCTGTCCGCGTTCAACGGCTCGAGCAGGCGACCGGGGGCGGCCGCCGACGTCCGGACCAGAGCTTCGGTATTCTCGATAACGACGAGGCCCCAGTTGGGCAGGCGCAGCCCGAGGCGTCCGTCGGCGGTGACGGTGGCCTTCGCGCCATGATCGTTGACGTAGGACTTGAGCGCGTCGAGCGTATCGACGGCGGGCGTGAGCTCGATCACCTCGTGGCGGGCGGGCAGCCGCACCGTTGGCGCCCCAGCGTCGGATGGCGTTGCCTGAGCAACGTCGAATGCCTCAGCCCCACGCGTCTCGCGACCCGACGAACGATCCATGTACTACCCCACTTACGCGACTCGACACACCATCCGGCGGCATCGAGTCGGGACGCCGCACAATCCTTTCTGCACCGACAGTGATTTCGATTGACCTAACAGCCGTACTAATTATCGCGTTGAAACTGTTTGATAACAATTGCGAGTGGTCGTCGGGGGGACAGTCAGGATGACCCGCGCAAACGAAAGCCCGACCCTCGGTCGAGGATCGGGCTTCTGAACTTTGATGGCGCGCGGCGGCTCACCTTGATTGCGCGCGGCGACACTCGTTCCGAGCGCCGGCCGCTGCACGGTATTGGCCTTATGCCAGCTCCCAGGTGTCCCGCCAGGCCGAAGTCACATAGTTGATAATCAGCGACTTCCGGAGCCCCTCGAAGGGGTAGTGGCCGGCGGCGTGCCAAGTGTTCTTGCCGGGAATGAAGATCACGCCCAGGTTGCGGCCGTAGGGGGCCGTGCCGACGTAGTTGAAGTCGGGCGGGCCCTCGTGGATGTCGGTGCCGGCCATCTTCAGGCGCGGGTCGTCGGACAGGTAGACCAGCATCGTGAACTTCTTGACCGAGATGTCGGTATGCGGCTCCAGCCAGAAGCCGGGCAGGTCCTGGCAGTACTCGATGCGCAGGTGACCGTCGGTGAGGTCGGCTCCCGTCTCGGCCTCGATGGCGGCGCGAACGCGGGGGGCCTGGAAGCCGTCGACGATGCGCCCCACGACGGGGTAGCGCGCCTGGTTCTCCTTGGTGAAATAGACACGCATGGCGTTGTTGGTCTCGCGCCGGCCGCTGAACACGGCGTCCTTGGCGGCGGCGATCGGAAGGTTCGTCACCTCGTCGAGGTCGGCGTCTGGAATGGCCTCCGACAGCAGCCAGTAGTCGAACGGCCACGTCTCGTGCCGCGCCCGCTTCAGGCAGGCGAGAAAAGCATCCGCGACTGCATGTCCGTCGGTCGGCATCTCACTCATGACGGGCTCCATCTGGTCCATGTCACTTGCCCCTGTAGAAGAACGGCACGAGCTTCTTGATTCGAGCCGACAGCGAATGGCGGCCGAGATGCCGGGTCAGCGCCTCCTCGGAACGGACCCAGTTGAACATCACGTAGCGGCGCTCGCCGACGAACGGCTTGTGGCCGTGCCAGGAGTTGGGAGCGACCTTGAAGGAGGCGAACGTCCCGCCGTTGGGCGGGATCTCGGCGGCATAGTCCTCGATGTCGTCGCCGCGCCGCAGCAGCCGCAGCCGACCGCCGGCCTCGTCCCAGGTCTCGTTCAGGTAGAGCAGGCAAGTGACGACCTTGTCCTTGGTATCGGTGTGGATGCGGCCGTCCTTCTGTTGGGCGTGGCCGCGCACCGTGATCATCAGCGGCAGGCCGACGAGGTCGACGCCGAATTTCTCGCCGACGGAACGGGCGAGGTCGGGCGAGCGGATGTCGTCGATGAGCCGCTTGAAGGCGCCGCCGATCTCCAGCGACGACAACGGAAAGATGCCGGGCTTGTCGATCTTGGGGAAATCCCTCCGGACAGCGGCGATATCGCCGTCGGAGAGGACCTTCGAGGCAAGGAAGAACTCGAACGGGTCGCGCGTCATGGGTGCGCTGGAAATCGTGTCGAGAGCGATCATGTCGGGATCACCGTGGCTTGTTGGCTGTCTCCCCCTACAGGGCGCATCCCAAGCTAGGCATCGCGGCGGTGAGCGATTTGATCCCGGTCATATCAGAGGTGATCTTGCGGTGGACTGCGCTGATCAGGACACGTTGTCGACGACATCGATCACGACGAGGGCATGATAGGAGCCCGTGGGGCGGTCCACGCGGGCAAATCCCACCGCCTCGTCGGCGAGCGCCTCGTTGTGGACCTCGATCGAGGAGACGCGGGCATAGAGCGAGCGGCTCGCCAGGATGTGGTCCAGCATCTGCGGGCGGCCCTGGTGGATCACGCTATAGCGGCGGTCGGAGGGGATCGCGCGGTCGAGAAGAACCAGGGCACGAGCCGCCAGCGCGCCATTGCCGGTGTCCTGCTCGGCGCCCTGGAGTATGCGCAGGGGCGTATCGTAGTCCTCAGCGTTGAGGTCGCCGGCGATCAGTATGTCAGCGTGCGGGTCGGCATCGAGGAGACTGTCTACGAGAAGGCGCACCTCGAGGGCCTGGGCGTTGCGCCTCATCGCCGACAGGGCGAAGCCCTCGGCCCAGCCGGCAACGGTCTCCCAGACGAACGGGGCGCGTTTCTGGCCGGGGATGGCGGATGCCAGCGGCGCGCGGAAGTGGCAGTTGACGACGGTAAGCGGGGATTCGCCGGGGGCGTCTATCCTGGTCAAGAGCACTGGGCGGTCGAAGCCGATGGCGTCGTCGCCGGTGGCGGGGGGCCGCGCCGTCAAAGAGCGATAGCGAAGCGGCGGCACGAGGTCGTGGCGCACCGAACGTCTTTCGAGGATCGGATAGCGCGACAGGGTCACGAGGTTGTGCACATCGGCGACGCCTAAACCGGGCGCCATCTCGCTCACCGCCCGCGCATAGGTGGCATACAGCGTGCCGTCGAGCAGGCGGTCAAGGGCGGCCAATACGCGATGGGGCTCACCTGCAATGTGCTGGGCGTTGACCTCCTGCAGACAGAGGATGTCGGCGCGGGCGCGCAGCAGTTCTGGCCGCAACATCTCGATGCGGGCTTCGATGGGTCTATTCGCCCGCGGCGGCAGGTCCAGGCTTTCCAGATTGAAGGTCGCAATGCGCATCGAAGAACCCCCGTTGGAGTTCCGACGAGAGTGTCACGACACCAACGCGGAAGGCTTGATGCGGCTCAACCGGGAGCCGGATGCGCAGGCCGTCAGCGCAGCCGCTCGGCCATCATCGAGATAGTACGGGCGTAGACGTCGGCGCGGTTCCAGTCCTTGATGACGTTGTAGTTGGCCGTGCCGGGCCCCCAGGGCTCGCCGCGCTGCCAGCCGTGGCCCTTCATGAAGTTGGCGGTGGAGGCCAGGATATCGGGCACGCTGCGCACGAGATCGCGGCGGCCGTCGCCGTCGTAGTCGACCGCGTACTTGTCGTAGGAGCCGGGCAGGAACTGCACCTGTCCGATCTCGCCGGCCCAGCCGCCGCGCATGTCGCCGGGCTGCATGTCACCCTTGTCGACGATGCGGAGCGCCGCAAACAGGTGGTCCTTGAAGAAGTCCGAGCGGCGGCAGTCGTAGGCGAGCGTCGCAATGGAGCGGATGATCGAGTATTTGCCCGAGCCGTCCGCGCCGAAGTTGGTCTCCAGACCCCAGATCGAGACGAGGATCTCGGGCGGTACGCCGTAACGCTTCTCGATGCCGGATAGGAGCTGGCGGTTCTTGGCGATTTTGCCCTTGGCCTTGGTCAGGAGATAGGAGCCGACGCGGCGGGCGTAGAACTCCTCGAACGACAGCTTGAACGACTTCTGCGAGCGGTCGCGGCCGATGACGGCGCTGTCGTAGCTCACCCCGTCGAGGGCGCGCGAGATGGCTCCCGCCGAGATACCCTTGGCCTTCGCCTCGGCCCTGATGTCGTCGAGCCAGACGCCGAAGCCGGCACCCGTCTTGCCACAAGGGGCGGCGGTTGCGGGCAGAACCGCCAAGACCAGGGCGGCCAAAGTCGCGACGGTCGCAGACAGAAGGCCTCGGTAAGCTCGTGCCTCACGCATGGCTTTGCTCCTCGCTCGTGGTTCCAGTCGGCAAGCCGAACGAGACCCAGTTACATGGCGGTGCGGTCCATGTCAGCACTGACGTTGAGTTGGTATCGGATTGGGATTGGCCCCGGCCGGGCCGTGCGCTGCTCAGTCGGTCTTGCCGCGGCAGTCTTTGCAGGTGCCCGTCACCTCGACGAACTTCACCTTCGGCTCGAAGCCCGCCTTCTCCGACAGGTCCTTGATGAGGTCGAACACGGGCTGGGCGGAGACTTCGCTGACGCCGCCGCATTTCTCGCACGACAGGAAGATCGGGCGACCGCGGCCGCCGTGCTCGTGTCGGCGGCAGGCGAAATAGGCGTTCTTGCTCTCCAGGCGATGGATCACGCCGGCATCCATCAGGGCATCGATCGAGCGATAGACGGAGATCGGGGCCAGCCGGGTGCCGCGGGCGGCGAGCTTGTCGAGGATGTCGTAGGCGCCGATCGAACCGCGCGTGCGGGCGATTTCGGTGAACACCTGCTCACGAAGATCGGTGAAGCGCAGGTTCTTCGTCTCGAACGCTTGACGGGCCCGCGCCAGGGTCTCCGTGAGGCTTGCCTCCTCGGCAGACGACGGCTCGTGCGGGGTGTGGTCCACTGTCGCTTTGGTCATTTTTTCAGTTTCTTCAGTTTCTTGTGTCGCGCGCGTGGGTGTTCGGGTCGCTTCGTCCCGGGTGCGACACTACTACATCTGCGCGCTTTTGCCATGCCGTCGTCGGTCACCCCTCGTCGGCCACTGCGCTGTGGACTGCTGGCACACCAGCTTGGCCCGCTCGCCTTACTTTGGTGAATTTTCCCGAGCCTTATCGGCGCCACGAGCCTTGCTGCTTGAGTATCGGCCGGTCTCGCGTGCCGACGTCCGACCAGTCTGCAAAGCGACCAGACGCAAGCAGGCCTCGCAAGCCAGATCCTTACGTGGTGACGAACAGAGTTGAGTGCCAGAGCCCCATGGCCTTGATGGCGAATGCCTACATCGTATCGGCCCGCCGATCCGCGCTCGGCCGCATCGGCGGACTGCACCGCGCGCGGCGGATCGAACAGCTTGCCGCGCCTATCGTCGTGGCAGCACTCGACGATTGCGGTATCCGGCCCGATGAGGTCGAGGAGATCATCGTCGGCAACGCCACCCAGGGCGGCAACCCGGCACGCCTCATCGCGCTGGCCGCCGGATTGCCGGATACCACCTCGGCCATCACGCTGGACCGCCAGTGCGCCTCCGGTCTCGATGCGATCGTGGCGGCTTGCCGGTCGATTTCCAGCGGCGAGGCCGAGATCATCGTCGCCGGTGGCGCGGAGGCGATCTCGACGGCCCCGTGGCGGGTAGCCAAGCCCAAGACCTTGCACCAGCTCCCCCATTTCATCGGCGTCGAGCCGTCTACGCTGGAGGATGCGGAGGAGCCGCAGCTGTTCGAGGCGAGTGAGCGGCTGGCGCAGCGCCTCCATATCGGGCGCGCGCAGCAGGACCAGTGGGCGCTGGCCTCGCACCTGAAGGCCGAGCGGGCGCGCGAGGAGCGCCGGTTCGTCGGCGAGATCGTGCCGATAAGGTCCAATCCCGATGAGGCGCGCGACCAGGGCGCAGGCCAGGCTACGTCACTCGATGATCTCGACGACCTCGTACCGTTCATGCCGCCGGATGGCA
>JBGSQO010000638.1:0-3116 GCA_041738055.1 Filomicrobium sp. | reverse complement strand
CAGGCGGCACGCACGGCCTGTCATTCCACCGGCAACGGTCTCACCGCCGCGCTGAAGCAGGCGGCCGGGTCGCTGCGCGCCACCGGGCGGCGCAGCGATTATTGGATCTCGGACATCACACATGAGATATACGGCGTCAGGGAGCTTCAGATCGCGATCGCCCGATTCGGCGACATACTTGGCACCGGCACAGTCTTGCAGACCCCGCTGCGCGAGCTGGGCGATCTCGGCGCCGCGACCGTCCCCATGCTGCTGGCGCTCGCGTGCGAGTCCTGGGCCGGCAGCTTCGCACCCGATTCGACCGCGGTCTGTCTCGCCGCATCGGACGACGGCGCGCGCGGCGCGATCGTCATGATCGGAGCAAGCCAATGAGTGTCACCGCCAATTTCATGGACATCGCCGCGGAGAGCACCGGGCACCAGATCGTCTATATGGCCCCGAGCGTGTGCATTACCCCCGCGGCACCCAGCCCGCTCCCCATCCCCTATCCGATCCTAACCGCCTCGGGCACCCATAGCACCGACGACGACACGCGTAGCGTCAAGATCGGCGGCAAGCCGGTCTTTTGTCTCGGCTCGCTGATCTCATCGTGCAACGGCAATGAGCCGGGCACCCAAAAAGAGGTGGTCAGCCTCAAGACCGGTTCCAAGGCGTTTCCGCTCACCGGCAGTCCCAACGTCAAGGCCGAGGATAGCCCGGTAGTCTTCACCGGCAGTCAGGCCATGGGCAATAAGATGTAGCCATGGGCGGACCCCGGAAAAGCAGTCAGGCCAGCGCCTCCATGACGCCCGCGCAGATTGTGCTCGCGGGCTCCGGCGGCACCGACCCCGATGCCGAGTGCTCGACCATCAAGGCCAAGTTCAATCCGCCGATCGTGACCGGCACGCACTCGGAGGTCGCCGCGCACAATAAGACGCATAAAGCGAAGACAGGGGAGAGCTATCAGGCAGAACACGCCGTCCCGGCGGCCAACTTCCATGTCTCCGGACGCAGCGGGACCAAGGTTGCCGGCTGCGGCGGCTACAGTACCGGCGAGGGCTTCTGCTGGAACGCATTCGACAATCAGACGGCGCTCACAGAGCACCGCAAGCTCACCGATGCGATGAAGGACTTCGGCAACGCGCAGGGCAGCGGTCACGCCACACTCGAGAAATGGAAAGACGCCTATCAAAGCGCCGCCGAAGATGTGCTCAAAGAGCCGCCGCGCAACCCCGGCAAGACAAAGAAAGAGCGCGAGGCGCTGGCCGCCAAGGCCGCCGCCTGCCTGCGCATCGAGATGGATCGGGCGTTCGAGAAGATGGAGATCTCCGACAGCACGCAGCTACGCAACGGCATCGTCTCCGGACCGCCGCCGCCGCCGCCGCCGGCCGGTGGCGTCAAAGGCGTAACCGGGGTTTAGAGCCCGCAGCGGCGCTATGCCCACAGCAGCACCGCTTGGGGCATGCCTCGGCAATTCCAAACTTGGGGGGACGAAGTGAGCGATATAGAAGAAATCAAGCATATCGTCGGGGTTCGGGAGCGGACAGACGGATACTACCTGGTATGGATCTCCTATTTCGAGGACGACGCGGCCAACGCCGTTGGCCAGATCCTGCGCACCGACCGCGACCGCGGGAGCGCGTTCGCATCGGTCTTGAGCACCAACGACTTCCTTTCGCCAATCTGGTGCTCTCCGCAGCAGGGTCTCTGGGTGGGAAGTGCCAATGGGAACGTCTGGACTACCGCCGACGTGACCTGGCCCGCACCGCGCATGCCCGGATTGGCTTACGACGTTCCCGATCCGTCGCTCACCTGGCGCGTAACGACCCTGCCGGACATGCGCCGGCTCGGCTATAAGCCCAACGTAACGGCACTGTGGGGCAGTGCCGACGACGACGTGCATGCCGGCACCTACAGAGGCATTATGTACCGCTGGGACGGCGCCGCCTGGACGGAGGTCTTCGACGCCGGAGATGCGGGCGTCGGCCGCATGCACGGACTCGCGGCAAACGATGTTTATGCGACCGGATACGACGGACTCATATTGCGCTGGGACGGCAACGTCTGGCAGCGTATCGCCTACCCGGGCGACGAGAGCGCAGGACAAGTCCTGACCGGCGTGCGCGTCATGGACGATGGGGAGGTCTATATCTGCACCAAGTCCGGGCGCATTCTCCGCGGGGGACCCGACGGCTTCGAGGTCTTTTGCGAGCTGCCGCTCAGCTTGTATGGGATTGCGTGGTTCGACGGCCGGTTGATCCTCGCCGCCGGGGACAGCGGCATCTACGAGCTGCAAGGCGACCGCGCGGTCGCATTGAAAGAGACCTTCGGATGCGTCGACCTATACGAGACATCGCGCAGTCTGTTCTGCGTCGAGCCGACTCAGCAGGTGCCAAGTCTCATCGACTTTACACCCGGCGCCGAGCCGCCTTGGGCACGCAGCACCTTCGGCTGATCGAGCGCGGTACGAGCCTCACCCCATGCTGCCCACCGCAATCGCACAACCCCTGACAGACGCCGGGGTATCCGTCTCGCTCGGGCTGATCGTCTACCTGCGCGGCTCGCTTGGGGCAAGCGCCGGGTGCGCGGCCTCGCTATGGCATCTGTTTGCGACCTCCGCGCTCGGCAGCGATTTGCGCCGGATACGCATTGGGGGTCAGGTCGAATGGGAGCCACTGTCGAGCGATACGCTTGCGCGGGCCATGTGGCACCTCGCCTCCCCGCGCAAGGGGCGGGTCTATCTTCATGTGCAGGCCGCCGATCGCGAGCGCGCGAACGAACTCGGTTGCGAGCTGGCGGACCTGGTCCCCACCCGCGGTAGCGAGCGCGCAAGCTGGCTGCTATTTCGGCTGCCCGGCACCACGCCGCCCCAGGCGCTCCTGTCGCTCGCCAAGCGGATCGCCGACGAGTTCCCGCTGTGGTGGGGCTCGGGCGGCTATCTCGTCCATCCCCCGCTCGCCGACCGAGAGCACGCCTACAACCTGATCTGGGCCGCCGCCAAGCGCTTCTGGGGACTGGAGATCGCCGACCCCACGCTCGGCACCTGGGATGCCCCGGCCGGCATCTGCTCGGCCAACTGGCTGACCTTGCTCGGAAACGACCTGGTCGCCGAGCGGATGCCCGCGATCGCCGGGGCG
>JBGSQO010000606.1:0-4062 GCA_041738055.1 Filomicrobium sp. | reverse complement strand
GTCCTGGAACGCGCAGCGATCGAGGGAACGGCCGCGGACCGGCCCGCACGCGACACTGTGCGGGCCTCCACGTCCAAGGATGGCTGGGCGCGGTTCGTCGTCGACATCTGGCTGACCGACCTCAACCCGACCGAATTCGGGGTCTACAAGCGTGATCGCAACCGCGCCAAGTCCCGTCAGTTCACGTCCGATATGGACGTCTATGCGGAAGTGATCGAGGACGGCGAGCGCACAGGACTGATCGGCTATCGCAAGGACCTGTGGCGCGACGCCAAGGGCATGGACCGGCGACTGGTGTTCAAGCTGTTCAGCCCGTCGCTCGGCTGGCGCGCGACGATGGACCTGATGGTGGCCCGCTCCCTGCAGTTGACCATGGGCGCCCGCGGCACGCCGGTCACCTGCTACTCGGTCAACACCAACGACGACGACTTCATCGTCTATCTTGAGCGCTCGGCCATGAAGTGGCCGTTCATGCCGGAGAATTTCTCATTCTTCATCGTCGGCCAGGACGGCAAGCCGAAGTTCTACCGATTGAAGCGCGCGCTCATCACGCTGACCGGTGACTACACGCTCTATGACGAGAAGGACCACGCAATCGGCTATATCGACGGCAAGCTGTTCACCATCTCCGGGCGATGGCATGGCGCGGTGCGCCAGGAGCACGCCGAGAAGAAGCTGATGTCGGTCTTGAAGTTGTTCTCGGGCCTCGTCATCTTCAACCGGCAGGCGCGCTGGCACATGTGGCGCCTGTGGGGCGACGTCTTGGCGGGTCGCGTGAAGCCGGATCTCGAGCGCCAGGAGTCGGACCTCTACAAGAACCCGCGCCGGGTCCGGTAACACCGACGTTCGGAACGAGTGTCGGAAGGCGCAAACAAGACTCCCCGCGCCTTCCGGCCGACCGCACAGACACTGTGTCGAACCATCGGCGGGACGGTTGAGTCGCGTCATCGGAGGTCGCGCAGTGGTGTGCCGTTAACTCAGGCACCACACGTGCACACACCTGCGACACTTGATACAAGTTTGTGCTTCCCCACGACAATCCGAGTCACTAACCTGTCACAAAGGTGCTGGTTCGGTCGGCCGTTGGCCTCCATCTGAGCAACAGGTCGGGATCAGCCCTTCGCGCTTGCGATGAGCGCACGCGCGGGCAGAGGCGAACTCGGCTTGGAGGGGAGACATGGCTTCCCGCTCGATTGTACGGTCACACCCGGATGCTAGGGGGCGATCGCTCGCTGCAACCGTCCTGGTGCTGGCGGCCTTGACACTGACGATCCTTGGGTCTGCGCGTGGCGGCGATGAAATTGCCCTGCTGTCACGACTTCAGGAATACGAGGCCGAGGCGTACCGGGACTACGAATTCCGCAGTATCAACCCCCGAGTTCTCGACCGCAGCGACGAGCTTTGGAAACTGCACACCGAATTGGCCGAGAGCGGCAAGACGCCGGAATGCGCTGCGGCGCTCCGGGTGCTCTCGATGATGGTGCAGGCCACATATTTCTCAAGTCGAAACAGTGAGATACCTCGCGATTGGTTCACGATGGCGCCGCAATACGAAAACCACCGGACGGCGTGCCTGACGAGCCTGGATGTCGATGCCGATATGTTCCGGCTGCCATATGCGTTCACGCGGTGAGTGGGGAATGGCCCCCAAGTCGCAAATTGCGGATTGGGTTCGCTCTTCTGGCTGCTGGTTTGGGCGGATGGGTGGGTGCTAAAGGTCGAGCTTGAGCTGGACTGAACGCGTTTCGGGCTGGCTCTCGTCGGGTGTCGCGCCAGGGCGACGGCGTCGGCCGGTCATGGGGATGCCGCTTTTGCGGCTGCCGTGCTTGGCTTGGATCGCATCGGCTGCAGCATGAAATTCCGAGCCCTTGCGGACGCTGAAGATGCGCTGCTTGGCCTCGGCCGTGGTCACTTTGAGATCGATGATTCGCTCGGGGTAGATCCTTCCGACAACATGGCCGGCGCACGGCCACCGCCAGGGTTCGTGGAGGTAGGCATCTGGAACGTCGGCCAACTCCGGAACCCAGCGCCGCACGAACAGGCCAGCGGGGTCCTGATCATAGCCCTGCTTGACGACATTATAGATCCTGATCGTGTTGATGCCGGTCGTGCCGGATTGCATCTGGACTTGTGGCCAGTGGATGCCGGGCTCGTAATCGGTGAACTGGCGAGCCAGATGCAGGCCGGTCTGCCGCCAGGGCAACCAGAGATTATAACTTGCGAACGAGACCGCCATAGCTCGCATGCGGAAATTCAACCAGCCCGTAGCCTTCAGGAACCGCATCGAGGCATCCAGAAACGGATAGCCGGTCTCACCTGCCGCCCACGCCGAAAGATATGCGGCGTCCGTCGGAGCACCCGGTCGCAAGCCCCGAGTCGCGGGATGCAGTTCGCGGACCTCGATCGACGGCTCGCTTTCGAGCTTCTGCATGAAATGACAGTGCCAGTGGAGCCGCCCCAGAAAAGAGGCCAGCGCGCCCGCGTAGGCCCTGGCCTCGCCTCCGCGTTCACCCGAAAGCTCCGTCATCCGGTGTTTGACGGCCTGCGTCGTCTCTCTGACCGAAAGCGTGCCTAGTGCCAGGTGTGGGGAGAGCCGCGAACAGGCGGTGGCGCCGTCCAACGGCGACGACATGGCCCGACGATAAGTCGCCGCGCGCCAGTTCAGAAAGCTATGCAACAGATCAAGACCAGCCGCGCGCCCGCCCGGTTGCAGTGCCACGATCCCATCGGGGGCCAGGCCAAGATCGCAGGCTTCCGGCAGCGGTTCGGACGGGAGCCCCGCCACGGGTGACAATTCACGCGGCGGATCTGGCATCTGCTCGGCCATTTGCCGGTCCCAAGCCTTCGCCCAGCCGTTGCGATCTGCCAGCCGTCGCTGCACGCCGGTTTGCCGCGCCTCGATCCAGGCAATGCCGCGCGACCGCGCCCAAGCGGCGACCGCCACGTCGCGGCGAAATGTCCAGGCGTTGCCGGTTTCTTCGTGGGACCATAACCGGTTCACCGGCATCGCGGTGGCGATCGCCTCCAAGATGTCGATCGCCCGCCCCACCCTCACGACCAGCCTTTGCCCCAGGCGTGCGAGTGCCGAATCGAGGTCTTCGAGACAGGCGCGTGTAAACGCCCAGTGTCTCGCGGACTGATCCGGTTCAGCCCACAAATCGGGTTCGACGATATATAGCGGCACAACGCGCCCTCGGCTGGCAGCCATGGCCAGCGGAGCGTGGTCTTCGATCCGCAGATCGCGCTTGAACCAAACGATCTCGACGGGATCGCAGCGCGTGTGCACTGAGTTGGCGGTCATTGCAGCGACGCCACGCCGAGACAAGCCACGACGGCGAAGGTCAACTGAAGGCGCAGACTGCCGTACCAACCCGGCGCCAGCCCCGTGCGCGCACTGCCGAGATCGTAGACGAGCAAGAGGAGGAAGCCTGCGGCCAATGCCAGCAAGCTCTCCGACGTCGCGCCGATGAAGAGTATGACAGCCCAGCCCCATAATGCCGGCACAACGCTGGCGGCGAGTCTCGATCCGAGAGCCGAAGGGTTACGGCCGTCATCGGCGGCCATTGCCAGCCCCCACTGCGCGCCGCCCATGAATGAAAGAATCACCGCGGCGTAGAGCACGAGGCCGTTGCGCCATCCTGCGAAGGGAAGTTCCATGTCGAGGACACCCGCGATCGGCAGCGCGGCAAACGGTATGACACCGAGCCAACCCAGGATCAGGGCGGGCAGGGGCACGGTTGCGCTTGGCGTATCGGGCTTAGCCGTATTCGAGTGCATGGATGGCGTCCCCATTGGTGCGGAGTGATAAGACTACGCACCCAGACAACGCCGAGGATCATCGGTGGGCATCCGCTGCCAACCCATTTCCCAAGGGCAGCAGCGAAGCAAGGACTTGAAACGCCATGTTCGACCTCTCCCGCTTCTATGTCGACGGCCGGTTCGTGGCGGGCGCCGGCCGATCGCAACAGGCCCTCGTCAATCCTGCGACGGAGGCCCCGGCTGGGGCTGTTCCCATCGCGACGGCCGCCGACGTGGACACCGCCGTTGCCGCCGCCCGGATAG
>JBGSQO010000582.1:0-2656 GCA_041738055.1 Filomicrobium sp. | reverse complement strand
GGCAGGCTGGTCGTGGTGGCAATCGCCAGCCTGATGCCGGCTGACCGGGCCGATTCGATCAGCGGCACCACACCGGGGCGCAGCTCGACGGCGCCGGCTGTCACGCGGTCGGTGTAGATCGCCGTCTTGCGCTTGTGCATCGCGGCGATCCAGCCCGGAATATCGTCCCTCGGGACGCCCGCCGGACGGTCGGTCTCGATGAAATGGGCGATGCGCTCCTTGCCGCCCGTCACCTTCAACAGGCGCCCGTAGGTCGGCTGGTCCCAGTGCCAGTCGAGGCCGTTCTCGGCAAACACGGCGTTGAACGCCTCGCGGTGCACCTCCTCGGTCTCCGACAGTGTGCCGTCCACATCGAAAATCAGCGCCTGGAGCATGTTCATCCCTCGACCAAAGTTCAATCCGAGTCCTGTTGTCGGATAGATCGCGGCCGCGCGGGAGGTGAAGAATGGTCTCACCCCTTGAGACAAGCCGCCCCGACCTCGCTATAAGCGGCGCAGGCTGCCAACACACGGACAATGCTGGACCGAATGACCGACGCCACCCCGACCCCACCCACCGCCCCTGCCGTCGCCATCACGCCGCAGCTCGTCGCCGAGCACGGCCTCAAGGGTGACGAGTACGCGCGCCTCTTGAAGATCCTCGGCCGCGAACCGTCGCTGACGGAACTCGGCATCTTCTCCGTCATGTGGTCCGAGCACTGCTCCTACAAATCCTCACGCATCTGGCTGAAGACGCTGCCGACTTCGGGGCCGAGGGTGATCCAGGGCCCTGGCGAGAACGCCGGCGTGGTCGATCTGGGCGACGGCTGGGCGGCGGTGTTCAAGATGGAGAGCCACAACCACCCGAGCTATATCGAGCCGTATCAGGGCGCGGCGACGGGTGTCGGCGGCATCATGCGCGACGTGTTCACCATGGGCGCGCGGCCGGTGGCCAACCTCAACGCGCTGCGCTTCGGCGCGCCCGAGCATGAGAAGACCCGTCATCTCGTATCCGGCGTGGTCGCTGGAATCGGCGGTTACGGCAATTGCGTCGGCGTGCCCACCATCGGCGGCGAGACCAACTTCGATGCCGGCTACAACAACAATATCCTGGTCAACGCCATGTGCGTCGGCCTCGCCCGCACCGACAAGATCTTCTATTCGGCCGCCAAGGGCGTGGGCATGCCGGTCATCTACGTCGGCTCCAAGACCGGCCGCGACGGCATTCACGGCGCCACCATGGCCTCGGCCGAGTTCGACGAGAACTCCGAGGAGAAGCGCCCGACCGTACAAGTCGGCGATCCCTTCACGGAAAAGCTGCTGATCGAAGCCTGTCTCGAGCTGATGGCGTCCGACACCATCATCGCCATCCAGGACATGGGTGCGGCCGGCCTCACCTCGTCCACCGCCGAGATGGCCGACAAGGGCGGCGTCGGTATCGACCTCGACCGCGTGCCGCAGCGCGAGGCGGGCATGACCGCCTACGAGATGATGCTGTCGGAGAGCCAGGAGCGGATGATCATCATCCTGCGGCCGGGTTCGGAGCCGCAAGCCGAGGCGATCTTCCACAAGTGGGGCCTCTCCTTCGCGGTGATCGGGCAGACGACCGACACCGGCCGCCTGATCGTCCGCCACAAGGGCGTCATCGAGGCCGACATCCCCGTGACGACGCTGGCCAACTCGGCGCCCTTATACGAGCGCCCGTGGCGGATGCCGGTGCCGCCGAAAGCCATCCTGCCCGAGTGGGTTCCCGCGCCCGAAGGCGGCATGCTGGACGCACTGACCACCCTGATGAGCCACCCGCAGCTCGCCTCCCGCCGGTGGATCTGGTAGCAGTACGACCACATGGTGATGGGCGATACCATCGTCCGGCCCGGGGGAGATGCCGGCGTCGTGCGCATCCACGGCACCAAGAAGGCGATCGCGGCGACCTGCGACGTCACCCCCCGCTATGTGGCGGCCGACCCCGACATGGGCACACGCCAGGCCGTCGTCGAGACGTGGCGCAACCTGACCGCTGTCGGCGCCGATCCGATCGCCATCACCGACAATCTCAATTTCGCCAGCCCCGAGCGGCCCGAAGTCATGGGCCAGATCGTCGCTTCGATCCGTGGCATGGGCGAAGCCTGCCGGGTGCTGGATTATCCCGTCGTCTCCGGCAACGTCTCGCTCTACAACGAGACCTCGGGCGTGGGCATCCCGCCGACCCCGGCCATCGGTGGCGTCGGCCTCATCCCCGATATCGAGCAGATGGCCACCATCGGATTGAAGCGCGAGCGCGACCTCCTGATCGTCATCGGCCGCGAGCAGGGCTGGCTCGGTCAGTCGCTCTACCAGCAGATCATCGCCGGCAAGCTGGAAGGCGCCCCGCCGCCGGTCGATCTGGCCGACGAGTTGAAGGCCGGCCGTCTCGTGCGCCAGCTGATCCGCGAGTTCTCGACCGACACCGTGCACGACATCTCCGACGGCGGCCTGATGGTGGCGATTGCCGAGATGGCGCTGGCGGGGGACATCGGTGTCGAACTGTTCTCCTACGAGGGCAAGCGTCCCCATCACGCCATCTGGTTCGGCGAGGACCAGGGCCGCTATATCGTGTCCGTCGATGCCTCGATCGCCGAGGAGGTGCTGGCGCGGGCGCGGCTCCTGGCGCTGCCGGCCCGCATCGTCGGCCGCGTCGG
>JBGSQO010000541.1:0-2853 GCA_041738055.1 Filomicrobium sp. | reverse complement strand
GGCGATGATCTCGACCGCGATCCGCTGGCCCGCTGTTTCGAAATGCGCCACCAGCCCGCAGCCTTCCAGTGCGCCGTTCCGCATCAGGACGGCGGGTTCGACCTTCTGGGGCCGGATTGTTGCCTCTCGCCCGACTGCGACGAGCCCGGCCAATAGTGAGGCGGCAACGGCGGCCAGAGCCGAGCCGGTCGAATTCAGCGATCTTTGCGCGCGCGTCGTCAAGGTTGATGGCTCCCGCTGGCGTTTTTCAGCAGCTGTTTACGCCTCATTCGACACTGTGGCTCTGCCGGCTCCAGGTGGATGAGGGTTGGCGCCGGGATTGCATCTCATGTCTTGGCCACGGACCGCGGACAGGGCCGGCGGTCACCCACCCGTCACGGATGGGGGGACAACGGCTCACGGCATATGCCAGGACAGGCAAGGCACACGGCAATGAGCAAGCTCGGCATCGAGACGGCAGGGGGCAGGGGGGACGTCGACGGTATGGACCTTTCCCCGCGTGTGGCGCGCATCGGTCAAATCGATACCTCGAGCTGGATCAGCTGGCTGTGCTATGGCGCCGGCCTCAAAGTCGCGCTGACCCCCGATGTGGTCTTCGATCTGCGGAGGGGCGGATTGGGTCTCGCCATGCTCGTGGGGGCCGTCGTTGTGTTCTTCATCGCCGTCGTACTGATCCAGCGCCACATGCGGCTATCGCTCTTTTCGAGTTCGTTCGGCGCACCGCGCGAGCTGATCACGTCCGGCCCGTTCAGGGTGACCCGCAACCCGATCTATGTGGCGTTCCTCGTGCCCATCGCCTCTCTAGCCTACTATGCACCGGGCGTCGCGGCCGGCACCGCCGTCGTTTACATGCTGATGATGAGCCTCGTCGTCATCCGCCGCGAGGAGGCCGAGCTTGCCCGCAGCTTTCCCGAGGCCTTTGCCGCCTACCGCCGGCGGGTGCCGCGCTGGCTCGGCGTGCTGTAGCGCTGCGGCCGAATTTTTCATTCTGTGACGGCCTGTTCCAGCCGGAACAGCGGGCGGACGGCAACGGGGGGTAGGGTCAAGTCATCGAGGATGGATGCCCGAGACGGGCCAGACGAGGAGACAAGACCCATGAACCGCTTCACCTATCAGACCGCAATCGCCGCCGCCGCTCTCGTTGCTGCCGGCAGCTTTGTGTCCGCAACCGACGCCGAGGCCGGCCGTGGCGGCAGCTCGCAGATCTACCAGCAGACCTACAACTTCAAGCAGCCGATGCACGGCTACGAGGGTCCCTCGCCGGTCCTGCCGAGCAAGTACTGCACCTACAAGCGCTTCCCCCAGCGCAAGTGCTTCGTGACGTCGTCGGGCGGCGAGAAGTGCAAGATCGTCGGCTGGCAGCTCGAGCAGACCTGCTACTGATCTTGGTTCGGCCCGGGACTCTCTCTTTGCGCCTTCCGACACTCCATTTGCGGTGCTCCGGATGCCCACTCCGCATCCGCGCCGCCGAGCGCCGGCCGGAAGGCGCGGGCCTCTTTCTCTTCGCCTTCCGACACTCGTTCCGAGCGCCGGCCGGAAGGCGCGGCCTACCGAGAGGTGGGGCATAACTTCTGCGGCTCGGTTTCACTCCCTCCACGCTCCACGTGAGCCAACTTGCCCCGGCGCTCCCGCGCTGGGGCCTTTTCGTCTGGTGTCGATCCCGTCGCCTGGCGTTGGGCCGGACCCCATACGCGCTAAATTGCGGTCGGAGCCATCGGCCCAAGTGAAGACGGGGGGCCGTGCCCCCACCACCCCCACCAAGGGCTTAGCCCGTGGAACCATCACCTGGAGGTTGGGGCCACGCCTGTCGCCCAGGAGTAGGTAAACGGGGTGATCCCCCGCGCGGGGTTCGGGGGCGCGCAGCCCCCACCTTCACTAACCACCGTCAAAACTGACCTATGTTAGCGCGTATGGTGCCGTACCCCCGGGGCCTCAGCGCCGGCTTGTTCCAGACCGCTTCAAGGCCTCCTCCAGCAGGCCGGGCAGATCGTCGCGCAGTGACCAGACCTGAGTATTTGCCGTGTCCAGCTTGTGATCCAGGCGCGCCATGGCCCCTTCGATTCGGTCCAGCCGCCCGACCTGATCTCGCTTGAAGGAGACGATCTCGGGATGCACCTCGGCGAACTTTCCGGAGAGAACGTTGACCGCCCCTTCCAGATCGCCCACCCGACGCTTGAGGTCGTTGATCTCTTGCTCGATATCCATTGTGCCCTCGAAATGCCTGTCACTCGGAGCAATAATAGAACAAAAGCGGCTGTCAATGCTTGTGCTGATGGATGGCCGGAGTTGTGGCGCCGCAGTCGCAGTTGCGGTGCGGGCGCAGGTGCGGGCAGGTGGCTGCCTTGCTGTGGCGCATCGCGGCTGAAGTGGCTATTGAGACAGCGCTCGTTCGTCTGCCCGGGAGACCGCGTCAGTGCATATTGTCGTTCTGCTCGTTGCGATCGTGCTGATCGCCATTTTCCTCATGCGGCAGCCCCGGCGCCGGGTGGGCAAGCTCCCGCATCAGGCCGGGACCTGGGGCGCGCCCGGCAACGACGATCCACGTCTGGCGGCCGCCGCCATGATGATCGCTCTCGCCAGTGAGGATGGCGAGGTCACGCGCGAGGTGGAGAGCCTGATTGCCGAGCAACTCGAGACGCGGGTCGGGCTGGCGCCGGAGCTGACGCGAGAGTGCCTGTCGGCCGGCCGTCGTCTCGCCGACCGCGTGGATGGTGACCTGACCTCGCGGCTGCACCAGTTGATGGTGCCCATCCTGCGCCATTGCAGCGAGAAGGAGCGCCACGACGTGGTTCTCATGCTGGAGGCGGTAGCGGGCCCCTCCGGTCGGCGCATCGGGCCGGTGCGCGAGGGGCT
>JBGSQO010000507.1:0-6222 GCA_041738055.1 Filomicrobium sp. | reverse complement strand
CCGAAACTGCGGGCGCTTCCCGTCAGCCAGCTGTCGGCTCCGGTGTCCTTCGGCTTCCATTCGACGACGTCGAGATCCTTGTCGATGCCGCGCTTGTCCTCGAGCCAGCGCTTGGCCTCCGGCTCGCCGCCGATCTCGTCGACCAGCTTGAGCTCCAAGGCCTGGCGGCCCGAGAAGATGCGGCCTTCCTTCAGGCCCGGGATGTCGGCGATCTTGACGCCGCGGCGCTCCTCGACGAGCGAGGTAAACCAGCGGAAGCCGTCGTCGATCATCTCCTGGGTGACTTTCAGCGCCTCGCTGCCGGCCGGTTTAAATGGAGACGGCTCGGCCTTGAGCGAACCGGACTTCACCTCGTTCATCTTGACGCCCACGGTGTTCAGCAGGCCGCTGACCTCCGGCCACTGCATCAGCACGCCGACCGAGCCGGTAATGGTGTTGCCGCGCGTGACGATATGGTCGGTGGCCAGTCCCACGATGTAGCCGGCGGACGCTGCGACCGTCCCGAATTGGGCCACCACGGGCTTTTTCTCGGCGACCTCGCGCAGCGCGGCATACAGCGCCTCGCCGCCCGTCGTGGTGCCGCCCGGCGAGTTGACGAACAGGATGAGACCAGCGACGTGGTCGGCCTCCGAGATCTTCTTGAACAGCTTCAGCTGGTCGCGATCCTCGGTGATGGTGCCCGAGATCGACACCCGCGCGATCTGCTTTTTGGCCAGGAGGCCGGAGATATCGTCGCGCGCCGACAACGCGATGCCGGCGGCAATGGCCAGCGCCAGCACGGCGAGAACCCGCCACAGCGCCATCTTGCGGCGCAGGCGGCGGCGGTCGAGAACGGTCTCGGTATCGGTTGTCATGGGTCGGATCTTGCCCCGTCTCGGTCTGAGGAAGGTTAAGGAAACGTGTCTCTATCAGGGACGCTAGGCAAGTCTTGGGCCGTCTTCAACAGATACCCGACCGCAGACGTCCTGGCCGGGGACTCTTTGGCTTGCGCCTTCCGACGACTCTGTGCTTTGCGCCTTCCGACACTCGTTCCGAGCGCCGGCCGGAAGGCGCGGTCTTCCCCCTCTCCCCGTTCTTTACGGGGAGAGGGCCGGGGTGAGGGGCCGCAACAATCCGCAGCGTCCGTGTCTGCCCCTCACCCTAGCCCTCTCCCCATTGCAAGTGCAGAGCAATGGGGAGGGGACCGGTCGGCGCCTTCCGACACTCGTTCCGAGCGCCGGCCGGAGGGCGTAGAGTGGCAGTGTCGGCGGGGTGGCACAACCCCGGGTCAAGGTTGCGAAACGACTGCGAAAGACTTGACGCGGGGACACGACCGCGCGACCGTTGTCGCCAGCCTTCGGAGCCACGCGAGGCAACCATGAACGCCGTTTCAAAGATTACGCCGGCCATGACCGTCGACGAGTTCCTCGTCTGGCCGGGAGACGGGACCAGCACCCGATTCGAACTGGTCAACGGTCAGCCGCGCGCCATGGCACCGGCGAGCACGGTGCACGCCACGATACAGGTCAATATTGCGAGCTTCCTGCACCGGCATCTGCTGCCTTCTCCGTGCCGCGCCCTGACGGAGGCCGGCGTCAAACCCGTGTTCGATGCCAAGCGTAATGTGCGCATCCCCGATATCACCGTCACATGCAACGAGGCCACCCCGCGCGATCACCTCGTCAGCGAGCCGCTCCTCATCGTCGAGATCATTTCGCCGTCGAACGAGCACGACACCTGGGAGTCGATCGCTGCCCTGGCCACAGTCGCGAGCCTCAGGGAAATCGTGGTCGTGCAGTCGGAGCGGATGGACGCGCTCGTCTACACACGGCTTGCCGACAACAATTGGCCCGATGAGGGCGTGAGCGTGCCGGCCGATGGCGTCGTTCGACTTTCGTCCATCGACGCAGAGCTGAAGATGTCCGATATCTATGCGAAAACTGGCTTGAGCTGACCGGGAAGGCCCGCCTGCGATGACCCTGATCCCCGACTTCACCAAGATCGACCTTGCCGATGCCACGGCCGCCCCGGCCGTCCCCGGTAGCACGCCATGGCTGACGCCCGAGGGCATCGAGGTGAAGCCGGTCTATGGCGAGGCCGATCTCTCCGGCCTCGATTTCCTCGGCACCTATCCCGGTATCGCGCCGTTCCTGCGCGGGCCGTATCCGGCGATGTATGCAGCCCAACCCTGGACCATCCGTCAGTACGCCGGCTTCTCGACAGCGGAAGAAAGCAACGCCTTCTATCGCCGCAACATCGCGGCCGGCCAGAAGGGTCTGTCGGTCGCCTTCGATCTGGCCACCCATCGCGGCTATGACAGCGAACATCCGCGCGTGCGCGGCGACGTCGGCATGGCGGGCGTGGCGATCGATTCGATCTATGACATGCGCACGCTGTTCTCCGGCATCGATCTCAGCCAGATGTCGGTGTCGATGACCATGAACGGCGCGGTCCTCCCGGTGCTCGCCCTGTTCATAGTGGCCGGCGAGGAGCAGGGGGTCTCTGCTGATAAGCTGTCGGGCACCATCCAGAACGACATCCTCAAAGAATTCATGGTGCGGAATACCTATATCTATCCGCCCGCGCCTTCGATGCGGATCATCTCCGACATCTTCGCCTACACGAGCGCGAAGATGCCGAAGTTCAACTCGATCTCGATCTCCGGCTATCACATGCAGGAAGCGGGAGCGACCGCCGACCTGGAACTCGCCTACACGCTCGCCGACGGCATCGAGTACGCCCGCGCCGGTGTGGCTGCCGGCCTGCCCATCGACAAATTCGCGCCGCGGCTGTCGTTCTTCTGGGCCATCGGCATGAACTTCTTCATGGAGGTCGCCAAGATGCGGGCCGCGCGCCTGATCTGGGCCAAGCTCGTGAAGGAGGAATTCGCGCCCAAGTCCGACCGCTCGCTGTCCTTGCGCACGCACTCGCAGACGTCGGGCTGGTCCTTGACGGCGCAGGACGTGTTCAACAACGTCGTGCGAACCGCCATCGAGGCCATGGCCGCCACCCAAGGCCACACGCAATCGCTGCACACGAACGCTCTGGACGAAGCCATCGCACTGCCGACTGACTTCTCCGCCCGCATCGCCCGCAACACTCAGCTGTTCCTGCAGCAGGAAAGCGGCACCTGCCGAGTCATCGACCCGTGGGGCGGCTCGGCCTATGTCGAGCGGCTGACCTACGACCTCACCGAGCGGGCCATGGCCCACATCGCCGAGGTCGAGGGTTATGGCGGCATGGCCAAGGCGATTGCCGAGGGCATCCCGAAGATGCGCATCGAGGAGGCCGCCGCCCGCACCCAGGCGCGCATCGATTCGAGGCTCCAGACCATCGTCGGCGTCAACAAGTACCGCGTCGCCACCGATGCCGCGATCGACGTTCTGAAGGTCGACAACAAGTCGGTGCGCGAACAGCAGATCGCCAAGCTGGAGCGGTTGCGCGCCGAGCGCACCGAATCCGATGTCCAGGCCGCACTCACGGCGCTGACCAATGGCGCGAGCGCCAACGCCAACCTGCTGGAACTGGCCGTCGCGGCGGCCCGCGCCAAGGCCACGGTCGGCGAAATCTCGGATGCGATGGAAAAGGTCTTCTCGCGCCATCGCGCCGAGATCCGTGCCATCTCCGGCGTCTATAGAAGCGAGGCCCAGGCCGTGAACAAGACCTTCACCCACGTCATCGGCCTGGTGGAAGCCTTCGAGCGCCACGACGGCCGCCGCCCGCGCATCCTGATCGCGAAAATGGGCCAGGACGGCCACGACCGCGGCCAGAAGGTGATCGCGTCGGCCTTCGCCGACCTCGGATTCGACGTCGACATCGGACCGCTGTTTGCCACCCCCGACGAGGCCGCGCGTCAGGCCGTCGAGAACGACGTGCACATCATCGGCGTCTCCTCGCTGGCGGCCGGCCATCTGACGCTGGTGCCGGAACTGAAGGCCGCGCTCGACAAGCAGGGCCGGCCCGACATCATGATCGTCGTCGGCGGCGTCATCCCGCCGTCCGATTACCCGGCCCTGTTCGAGGCCGGCGCCAAGGCCGTGTTCGGCCCCGGCACCAACATTCCCGAAGCCGCCGCCGACCTCATCGGCAAGCTGAACGTGGCGCTCGGGTACGCCAAAGAAGCGGCGGAGTAGTGCGCCAGCGCGCCATCACCACCGTCATCTGCAGCCTGATCCTGGCTTGGCTCGGGCTCAGCGCCTCAACGTGGGGCATCGTGGTCTGGCAGACGGGGCCTACGCCCGTGCCGGGTCACGCGCGCCCGGCCCTCCTGTGCACCTACTTCACCGGCACCGGCACGTTCGAGCGCGGCTATCTCTATTCCTGGAACGATACCCTGGGCTATGCGCGCTGCCCGCTCTGGGCGCCCGCGCCGGTCTCCTGAGCCGACAGCCCCCCAAAGGACTTGGCCCCCAGCCTGCTTGCCGGGGGCCGATGTCACTTTCCAGCAGGCTCCTTATCAGTAGCCGATGCAGTCGAAATACTTGGCCTTCCAGTGGAAGCGGCCGGTCTGGTGCCACTTGAACTTGTAGTAGCCACAACCGCCGCCGCCGCCATAGACGACGAAGCGGGGGCGGTGGACGCGGTGCACGTGGAAGTGGACCGACTTGTGCTTGAAGAAGCCGCCCTTCTTGCCGGCCTCGGCCTCGCCGATGCCACCGGTCATCGCCATCATCGCCACCGCTGCGCCCAGGACTGCCGTCTTCGCGAGCTTCGTGATCATCGTCATCTCTGTTATCCTTCTGAGTTAGAGCTTTGCTCTCTTGTCCATCCCCGTGTGCAGCACCTCGCTGCATCGGATGACTGGAGAGTGGCTGCTGGACCGCACGCCCGCAGTGCCGCGGGGAACAGGATCGGTGGCCGATGATGTTTGTTCAGGCCGCCTCGCTGCGGCGCATCGCCGGCCCTGCTTGAAAGCGGCGGGGTCTATACCGATGTTCAGAGAGTTCCGAACCTCAACGATGTGAGTGACACCACGCATGGACATGCTGGCGACCACACTGATCGCGACCCTGATCATCCTGAGTGGCGGATATGCCTATCTGCGCGCAGGCCGCATCAAGCTCTACCGCGCGCTCGAGACGCAGACGGCGGCTTGGTCTCCCGAGGCGGCACGGCTGGGGCCGCTCTCCCCCTCGGACAGGGAACTGCCCTCGTTCGGGCAGCGCCTCGCCCGTCTGGATACCGCCCTGCCGCAGCCGACCTTTGCCTTGATCCGCGAGGAGATCGAAGGGCTTGTCGACACCGAGCGTAGCTATCTGCCGACCCACAAGAAGGGCGGCACGGTGGCCTACGAGACGCTGATCGAGAAAGCTCCGCGGACCGTCGCGCTCTACCGCTCCGCCGACGTGGCGCGGCTCGTCTCGGCCATCGTCGGGGAGAGCGTGGCGCCGACGCCGCTGCACGACCAGAGTTCGTGCTCGGTCTTGTTCTACGAACGTCCGGGCGATCACATCGGCTGGCACTACGACCACAATTTCTACCGCGGCCGGCATTTCACGGTGCTGATTCCGATTCTCAACCGGGGCCACGGGGCAGACGGCCTGTCGGCGGCCCGGCTCGAAGCCCGCTTCGGCGATGTCATCCAGATGATCCCGACCCCGCCGAACGCTCTCATCGTGTTCGAAGGCCAGAAGGTGCTCCACCGGGTCACGCCGATCGCGGCGGGCGAGCGGCGCATCATGCTGTCGATGACGTTTGCAACCGACTCCCGCGCCTCGCGCCTGCAGGGGCTCAAGCGGCGCATCAAGGATGTCGCCTTCTTCGGACCGCGCGCGCTGTGGACGTGATGGCGGGGACGGCGTCGGTCGTTGGGCAAAGTGAAGTGCCGAGCCCCGCGAGGCCGGAGGCTGTTTGCCCTGCAATGGGCCGACGATCTCCCCGTCGCGGGTCAAGGGTCCAAGACCCTTGTGGGGGTCGAGGGGGCAACACCCCTCGTCTTCATGGATCGTTGCTAAATCAGCGGTTTATCCGGACGGTATAAGTGAAGTGCCGGGGCTCACGCCACCCCGGGCCCCGCGCAGCCGGAGGCTGTTTGCCCTGCTATGCAGCGACGATCTCCCAGTCGCGGGTCAAGGGTCCAAGACCCTTGTGGGGGTCGAGGGGGCCGCCCAACATCGGCTTGGCCAGAGTGTTGGCCAACGTATTTGCCCCTCGTCTTTATTCAAGGCGTGCCCGAACCCGCCGTGCCGGGATTGATGCGCTGATACCAGCGGCCGGGCGAGGCGGCGGGCGGGGCATCTCCGG
>JBGSQO010000485.1:0-2219 GCA_041738055.1 Filomicrobium sp. | reverse complement strand
CTTGAGGCTCAGATCGTCGAGCCGGCGCTGCTGGGCATCCAGCGTGCGTCCGATGCGCTCCAGCTTGTCGTCGATCAGCACGTCGGCCGAGCGGCTCTCGATCGCCGCCAGCCGCTCCTCGTTGGTCGCCTTATGGGCGGTAAACGCCGCGTTCAGCTCATCGAAGGCAAGCCGCTCGTCGGCGCGGCTGCTGGCCTTGGTCTCCATGGTCATGTCGGTCATGCGGGGTCCTTTCATTGCACGCGAAGTCGAAAAAGATGGGTGGGTCGGAGTGGTGGTCGTCGCTCAGGGCGCGTTCCCCCTCTCCCCGTGCTTACGGGGAGAGGGTCGGGGTGAGGGGCAGCTTCAGGCCGCAGCGCATTTTGCTGCCCCTCACCCTAACCCTCTCCCCACTGAAGGAGTGGGGAGAGGGAATGGCTGCGGTTTGCTGCGGTCGTCGGATACGGCACGGGGTTTGGTCCCCGTCGCGCCGGAGGCGCGCTTCTCACGCGAGAAGCCGGCGGGCGGCCTCCCGCATCTCGTGGGCGAGCGGGCTTGCGCCCTGCGCGGCCTTGCCTATCGGAAGCGCCGATAGCCGGGCACGCGCCAGCGGCTGCATCGGAAACGTCACCACCGAGATCTCCCACAGGTCGACCTCGATGAGCCGGCGTGTACCGGAGGTCGTATCGCGTCTCGCCTTCAGCGTGCGAAACCCGATCGACAGCCCGTCGACGGCGCCGGCCGACATGAGGGCCGCGATCTCGGCAGCGCGCGCCGATCCGGGAGCGAGCCGGCCCTCGACCCACAGACCGCGGGCGTCCTCGCGGACGATATCCCAGGCGCCGATCGGCTGGCCGGGGTCGTGCTGGAACAGCATGCGGATGCCGCCTGCCCGGCGCTGGGCGAGACTTTTCGCGAAGGCGCCGGCTGCCACCACATCGCGGCTCTGATCGGGCAATCCGAAAACGCTGGCATAACCCGAGACGGAAAAGCCGCCCGCGTGGGCCTTCACCTCCAGAGCGCCACATCCTGGTCCCAACATTCGTGTCGGCTCCTCGTTTTCAGCGTTTCAGACAACAAAAAACCCGCGGGCAATTGCCAGCGGGCGCACATCTCTCGGTTTCATCATTCCGGTGAAGGTCGGGGCTTCGTTACAAGGCGGCAAGCAGCTCCTTCCCCACAGCCATCAATCCTCGTACCGATTTGCTCTCAGTTTCACGAAGCGATCCGGCCGAGCCTCGAGCGCGCGCAACCATGGCGAGTCATCTCGCGTGTCGTCGAGAAAAATCAGTAAAGCCTCGTCACGAAAGTCCTGATCTGTCGGATATTCCCCCTCTTCGTCGTCTTGCGAAACACCCGAGCAGAGTTTGAGTGCTTCGCGATCCGAACCATCGAGAAAAAAGTATCGGCCAAGATGCCCCTTCTCGTCCTCAGCCAACTTCCTGGCTAGTGCGGTTTCCACCCAGGAACGGGCTTCATCAATGTCTTTTGTCGCGACACCAAACAGTACGTACAGATCAACCATCCTATCCTCCTTACGGAACTCTCACGAAGGGGCCGCGGCGCGAGACGCTTCCCTCGCTTTCATAGATCATAATTGTGACCGGGCGCCCCTGTCTCGTTGATAGCCCATCGATAGTATCCCGCAACCCCATTTGGCGAAGTTGATCAGGGTTTAACGCAACCGTTCGTTTGCCGGAACTGAGCAACGGTATGCGTAGTTTACGAGCCCGCTGGATCATTGCCGGACTAACGATGGCAATGTCCAGATCGCTCGGCTTTGACCCACCGTCAAACACCCGCCCAGTCTTGAAGCTATAACCGGTCACCGCGCTGCCTTTCAGAAAAACCTGCACCTCGCCGTGCCCCGCGCGCAGCACGTCCGACCGTAGCTGATAGCCAAACTCAGCATACTCGGTCTTGTCCCGAAACCCCAGCGGCAAGCCATCGCGCCGTTTCATCGTCACGAACGCCTCGGCCTCCTGCGCGAGGTTCGTCAGGCGTGCAATCTCGCTCTGCGGGGCCTCGTTTCCCAGGACTGTCGTCAGGCTCGGCGTCGGCCGCCAATTCGGGTCGACCTCTTGCGCCCTGCGAACACTGGCATCGGCGCGGTCACGCGCAATCCGTTGCGGCGTCGACGAGTTGTGACCTATCCCGGCCCTTGGCGGCTGCCGCGCATTCGCCACCCGGACGAGCCCGTCGTCCCGCTGCCCCGAACTCCCGCCACCCCCGCCGCCGCC
>JBGSQO010000468.1:0-3621 GCA_041738055.1 Filomicrobium sp. | reverse complement strand
GCCTGCGCCATGGCCGCCACTCTCGATGCCGAGGACACCGCGCTCACCGAAGCCGAGGGGCTGCGCGCCATCGCCGCTACGCGCTTCACGGTTGCTCGCATGAGCGAGGACGTGCTGGCCTTCTATGCCGAGGCGTTGGCGCGGCGGTCGGCAGCCGTTTACGTCGATCGCCCGGACGCCGGTGAGCGGGCGGCACATTTACCTTAACCGGCAGGAACCTGAACGAGACCTTAGCGTCCGTCCAGGATGGCACGCCCCATGCTCTCTGATTGGCCAACGTCGTTCCTGACACAGGCCGCCAAGAGAGTAGCATGTCTCTGCATCAACCCGACCTCGCCACCTCGATCTCCGCTTTCCCGCTGCGCGCGCCGCTGCTCGTCGATCCCGCACGGGCGAGCCGCAACAGCCTCGTCTCGGCCCGCGTCGTCGCCGACGTGACCCGGCTCGGCGACCTCCTGGCAGCCGCGGTGTCGGGACTGGCCGTTGCGGCCGTCTACGTCGACGAGGCAGGCGTGCCGCTGACGTCGGGCTATCTCCTGGCCACGCTGACGACTGCGCTGCTGACCATCCTCCTCTATGATGTGCTGAGGCTCTACCGGGTGCCGGAACTGGGCTCCGTCATCCGCCAGATGCCGCGCCTGTTACTCGGCTGGCTCGGCGCCTTCGCGGCGCTGTCGGTCGGCCTGTTCATGGTCAAGTCGGGCGACGAGTTCTCGCGCGTCTGGCTCGCCATGTGGCTGCTGACCGGCGGCCTCTCCATCCTGGCGGTTCGCACCGGCGTCGCCGGCCTCGTCCACTCCTGGACCCGCAGCGGCCAGCTCTATCGCCGCGCCGTCGTCTACGGCACGGGCACAGTGACCCGCGAGACGCTGGAGCAACTGGAAGCCGACCTCGACGCGGATGTGCGCATCTGCGGGCTCTACGACGAGCGCGGCCCCGAGCGCGCGCCGAGCGAGACGCTGGGCTATCCCGTGCTCGGCACTCTCGAAGATCTCATCACCTATGCCCGTCAGTCCCGCGTCGACATCGTGCTCGTCGCGCTCCCGATCACGGCGGAGGAGCGCATCGCGCAGGTCCTGAAGCGGCTGTCGCAGCTGCCCGTCGAGATCAAGCTGCCGGCCCGCTCCACGCGGTTGCGCTTCTCTCGCGGCGTCTACTCGCACATCGGCAACGTCGCCATGATCGACCTCATGGAAAAGCCGATCACCGCCTGGGGCGCTGTCGCCAAGTGGGCCTTCGACAAGGTCATTGCAGCGGTCGCGCTCGTGCTGCTGGCTCCCGTCCTGCTGGCGGTCGCAGTGGCCATCCGGCGTGACAGCAAGGGTCCGATCCTGTTCAAGCAGAAGCGCTACGGCTTCAACAACGAGCTGATCGAGGTCTACAAGTTCCGCTCGATGTATACCGACATGTGCGACGCGAAGGCCGCCAAGCTCGTCACCAAGGACGACCCGCGCGTCACCCCCGTCGGCCGCTTCATCCGCAAGTCGAGCCTGGATGAACTGCCGCAGCTGATCAACGTGCTGAAGGGCGAGCTGTCGCTGGTGGGTCCGCGCCCGCACGCGTTGTCGGCCAAGGCCGGCACCCAGCTCTACGACGAAGTGGTGGAGGAATATTTCGCCCGCCACAAGGTCAAGCCCGGCATCACCGGCTGGGCCCAGATCAACGGCTGGCGCGGGGAGACCGACACGCCCGTCAAGATCCAGCGCCGCGTCGAGCACGACCTCTATTACATCGAGAACTGGTCGGTCTTCCTCGACCTCTACATCCTGCTCAAGACCCCCCTCGCGCTGCTCAAGACCGAGAACGCCTATTGATCGCCACGCTTGCTCCCTGGCCTGTCTCTGGCCGGGGGCTTGCAAGGCTGATGGCGGATCAAGGGAGCCCCGCCAGCCTGCCTCGTTACGGGGCGGCGGCCGGGTGCCGGACAGGAGCATCAGGCATGACAGCCACCGCAATCGGCAGGCAAGCGCAGGTGCGGCTGGGCAGCCGTGGGACAGCCGGAGCCGAACCCGCCGCCCGCACTCGCTCCCGCAGCCTGACGCATTGGGCCGTCCTCGCCCTGGTCGCCCTGACGTTTGCGACGAGCGGGATCGTGTTCAGCGAGCCCGCCCCCGTCGATGCCCTGACCATTGGCCTCATCGTACTGTTGCCCGTCATTGGGCTCGTCCGCTTCACCCGCTCGCTGATCGCCTATCTCGCGCTGTGGCTGATGGCCGGCGCCTTCGGCCTCATCGCCGCCAGCCTGACGCCGGATGCCCATGACGTGACGGTCGCCGACTCGGTGAAGTTCACGGCGATCTCGATCTATCTGTCGCTCGCCTCTTTCGTCATCGCCGGTTTCGTAGCCAAGCGGCCCGACCTGCACACGCGGCTGATCCTCGGGGCTTGGACCGTTGCGGGCGTCGTGGCGGCGGGCGCAGCACTCGTCGGCTATTTCGGGCTCCTGCCGGGAACAGCCGAGCTATTCACCAAGTTTGGCCGCGCGGCCGGCACCTTCAAGGACCCCAACGTCATCGGGCCGTTCCTTACTGCACCCGCCGTCTACATGCTGCATCTGATCGTCACGCGACCGATCGAGCGGACGCTGATGCCGCTGGCGATCATGGGCCTGCTGGCGCTCGCCATCCTGCTGAGCTTCTCGCGCGGGGCCTGGCTCAATCTGGCGCTCGCCGTGGTGGTCTACGGCTGGCTCGCCTTCGTCACCAGCCCGAGCCTGATCCAGCGCGAGCGCATCGTCGCCCTGATGTCGCTGGGGATTGCCGTCCTCGCCGGTCTCGTCGCAGTCGCCAGCCAGCTCGACAGCGTGTCCGCCCTGATGTCCGAGCGGGCGAGCCTCGACCAGTCCTACGACTACGGACCCGAGGGCCGTTTCGGTGGCCAGGCCAAAGCGATCGGCCTCATCGTGGACAATCCGCTCGGCATCGGCGCCCTGGTGTTCGGTCGCGTGCACCATGCCGAGGAAGTGCACAACGTCTATCTCAGCATGATGCTCAATGCCGGCTGGATCGGCGGGGCGATCTATTGGGTGCTGGTGGCGCTGACGCTCGTCCTCGGCTTCCGCCACGTCCTGAAGGCCACCGACACGCGCCCGCTGTTCCTCATCGTCTACGCGGCATTCCTGGCCAACGCGTTCGAGGGGCTGATCATCGATACCGACCACTGGCGCCACTTCTACGTGCTGATGGGCATGGTGTGGGGGCTGATGGCGAGCGCTCCGGCCGCTGCCGGCGTCAATCGGTCCACGACTCCGAGACAGGCGGTCCGGCGTGTCTAGACCCGTTCCCAATTCCTTCTCACAGCCAGATCGGGACGGCCGGCGGTCCAGGCTGGGCAACTGGCTCACCGGGCTCGTGCGCGGCCTCGTCCTGATGCTCTGGCTGTGGGTTGCCGCTCGCCTGCTGATCGGGGCTACCGAGGACGGCGGAGAAGCTGGCCTCGTGCTGATGGCCGTGCCGTGTCTGGCCTGCCTCGGGCTGCTGATGACTCCGGGCGCGGCGCCTGAGGCGGAAGTGACCCACGCGTACCGTGCACCCCGGCGGCGTACCTCCCGCATCGTCGCTGATCTCCGGCCGGCCCTGATGCGGCCTCAGATCGTTCTGGTTGCCCCGCGCCGGGCTCCGC
>JBGSQO010000427.1:0-2776 GCA_041738055.1 Filomicrobium sp. | reverse complement strand
GGCACGGCCTACAACGGCCTCGACGACGGCGAGACGGCGGTGGAGGTGATCACCTACACCGTGTCCGACGGCAACGGCGGCACCGATATCGCGACCCTCACGATCACCATCGTCGGCCAGAACGACGCGCCGGTCGCCAACCACGACACCGCGACCGTGCGGCCGGGTCAGACCGTCACCATCCCCGTTCTCGGCAACGACAGCGATCCGGATGGCAACCGCCTGCGCGTCATCGCGGCCTCGTCCAGCGACGGCAGCGTGCGCATCCTGGCCAACGGCAGCCTGCAGTTCACGCCACGTCCGGGTTTCTTGGGCGCTGCGAGTATTCGCTACGTCGTCGATGACGGCCATGGCGGACAGGCCTGGTCCACTGTCACGGTCGAGGTGCCGGGTGAGGACTTCGCCGTGCTGTCGTTCGTCGAGTCGGGTGGCAGCGATACGCCGCCCGTGCAGCTGCCGCCGAGCCTGACCGTCAACGGGGCCGTGATCGACGCAGTCAATGGCGCCTTCGCCCTTGGCGCGAACCCGGTACAGGCCGCGATCGACCAGCTTGGGCACCTTGGAGGTCAGCCGGGGATCGGGCGGCTGTTCTCGCTCAATGGCTCGGCGGATCTCAGCCAGGGATCAGCCGCAGTCGCAACGATCGTGGATCACATCGCTGCGAGCCAGGCGCTGGCCGGGCTCACGGTCGAGGGTCTCATTGGACTGGAGCAAGGGTTCGACCTCGAGCGTCTGTCGGGCTTCTCGCTGCGCTATGGCGAAACCGGCGGCATCAGTAACGTCGTCACCATCGAGACCATCGTGACCGGCGACGTGCTGGTCATGCGGCTCAGCCCGACGATTGCCGAGGGCGGCGTCAAAATCGTCTCCTATCGGTTCGAGACGCTGGCCGGCGCGCCGGTCCCAGGGTGGCTCGAGCCGGCGGGCGACAGCGTCCTGCTCGGCCGCCATCCCGCTGACGTAGAGCGTATCGGCCTGCGCGTGATCGCCGTGCTGGAGGACGGAACGGAACTGATGCGCGAAGTGTCCGTCGAGACGCGGACCGGCGAGATCACGGACCGCTTGGGCAGCCGTCGCGCGGAGGTTCCCGTGTTCTCCGATCAGCTGGAAGCGCGCGAGCGGCTGGGGGCCGGGGAGGTCGAGGCACTCGGCCGGGCGGTGGCACGGTGACGTCATGAGCCGCTGAACGGTTCAAACGTCCAGTCAAGTCACGGCGGCGGCACGGGAGAAATCTCGGCCGCCGCGGCGCATTTCACTGGCCGTGCTGACCTCAGCACTCGGCACGCTTCAAAAAGTTACATCCCATCGATTCAAGACATGCTCGCCGAGTAGGGTTAGGTAAGCATCAGGACCCTGCGCTTCATCAAAATCGACCATCACGAGCGTGTTCACTCCAGTGTCGGTACTATTTGCAATATAGGTATAGCCGACCTGGATGCTGCTGCCTGCAGTAAATGCCCCCGTTCCAATGAACTCCATCGATATCGTAAAAAATCGGGGGAGTGCATCGAGTATAATCCCGTCCACGCCCAATTGAAAATCCATCACCACGTCGCCGTAGTAAGAAGGATTTGCCTCACCTTCTTGGATGACAAAGTAGTCTTTATCAGCTCCGCCATAAAGTACATCGAACCCGCCACCACCTGTAAGCACATCATCGCCGTTGCCGCCGTACAGCACATCGTTACCTGGACTCTCGTCGTATCTGGCATCCCAGTTGTCACCATACAGCCGATCGTTGCCTTCCCCGCCGCTCAACTGGTCGTTGCCACCGCCACCGTAGACGGTGTCCCAGCCGCCGAGGCCATTGATAACATTTGCTGTTATTGAACCTGTAAGTCCGTCCGAATAATTCGAACCGGTCAGATTTTCGATACGCACGACCACATCGTCGGAGCTATCCGCGACAAGTCCGTTTCGTGGCCCCAGACTGGCATCCACCCCTCGCCGAACGTGGTGGAATGTCAGCAGGTCGGTCCCCGTTCCACCATCATATTCATTGCCGCCAAGATCGTCTTGGTCATCCCCGTAGATGGTATCGTTGCCGCTATCACCTCGTACGACGTCTCCAAACAGTCCACCAACAAGCGTGTCGTCCCCCGACCCTCCGAAGAGTTGGTCAACGCCACGTTCACCCCACATTCGGTCACGGCCGTCGCCGCCGAATAGGTGGTCGTTGCCACTTCCCCCGTAGAGCTTGTCGTCACCATTCTCGCCATACAGCGAATCGTCTTTGCCTACGTCGCTGCCCGCACCACCATACAGTGTGTCATTCCCGTTTCCGCCGCGGATGAAATCTTGACCCTTGTCGCCATATATCCTGTCATGTCCGCCGAAGCCAAAAATGCGGTCGATGCCGGCGTAGCCATATATCGTGTCAGCCGAATTTGTTCCTTTGATCAAATCATTTCTAATCGTGCCCCGCTTTACAGCCATGTTCGCCTCCGCTAGCCATGGATTTACTCATTGCACACTTCAATAAATACTTGTCGGCTAGGTTACTACTCGAGCTGAGCGCATGGCAATCCTCAAAGTGGCGCTTAGCCGGCTTGTTGTTGCGCTGATCTGAACTAAAGGAGTAGACACCATGGGAGGCTCCGACGTCATCGCGGGGCTGCCGGGTTCGCGTCATGCCTGACCTGCACTCCCACCGCCGGAGCCACCATCGTCGATGTTCACGCCTAGCCCATCCAAAGTCGGCCGCACGTCCGCGATCGCCCTGCCGACCGGCCGCTTATGGGGACAGTCGCGGTCGTCGTCGGCAGCTGCTGTCGAG
>JBGSQO010000378.1:0-6543 GCA_041738055.1 Filomicrobium sp. | reverse complement strand
ACGACGGGCCGCCTCGCCACTCAGTCCGAGATCGGCGGCGCCACCTACATCGCCCCCGTCGTCGCCGGCGGCCGCATGTTCGTCCTGCGCGACGACGCTCAGCTGGTGGTGTTGAACTGATGAGCGGGCGATGGTGCGCTGGCGGCGCGGGGCTTGCTCCGTGACAGCGTCATAAACCCCCGCTACTCTGCCCGCGACCGATCTGCGGGGCACGGGGCGCACTATGCGATTTCTGACGTTGATCCTGATTGCTGCTGTCCTCCTCCTCGCGCCCTCCGCGCAGGCGCAGGGGCGCAAGTTCGCCCTCGTTGTGGGCATCGACCGCTACACAAACCTGCCGGCCCACGCGCAGTTGAGAAAGGCTGTGGGCGACGCCAAGGCCATGGGCGAGACGCTTGCCGCGCTGGGCTTCGCCGTGACGCCCTTGATCGAGCCGACGCGCGCCCAGTTCATCGACAAGTGGTACGAGTTCCTCGCGCAGGTGACGCCCGGTGACACCATCGCCTTCGTCTTTTCGGGCCACGGCATCGAGTTGGAAGGCACCAATTTCCTGCTCCCGCGCGACGTGCCCCGTGTGCGCTCGGGCCGCGAGGGCCAGCTCCGCAGCGAGAGCCTGTCGTTCGGGCAACTCCTGACCGACATACGAGAGCGCCAGCCCGTCTTCAGCTTCGTCGTGCTCGACGCCTGCCGTGACAACCCCTTCGAGGAGGGTGGCAAGACCGTCGGCGGCCGGCGTGGGCTCAGCCAGATCGAGCCGCTGGAAGGCACGTTCGTGATGTTCTCGGCCGGTGCCGGACAGACGGCCCTCGACCGCCTCGACGACGCGGACACCGCCACGACGTCGGTGTTCACGCGCACGCTGCTGCCGCTGATTCGCAAGCCGGGCGTCAGCATTCTCGACATGGCCGATCAGGTCGGCGAGCAGGTCCGTGACTTGGCCGGCAAAGTCGGCCATCGCCAGACCCCGGCGTTCTACTCGCGCGTTATCGGCGGGCGGCGGCTGTGCCTTGCGGGATGCGGACCGCTCGTGCCGGCGGTGCCGACTGCGCAACCTCAGCAGGCGCCGCCGTCAGTTGAACACGAGGCCGCAGCGGCTTGGGCGAGCATCAAGGAAACATCGAGCACCAGCGAACTGGACGCCTTCATTCGGCGCTTTGGTGCGACGTTCCACGGTGATCTGGCGCGTTCGAGGTTGGGTGAACTGCAACGGCTGGCGATGCTGGCAGACGAGGACGCCCGACGCCGCCGGGAGGATGACGCGGCGAAGCGGAAAGCCGCTGAGGCTGAGCGGAAGGCGGCAGAAGAGGCTGCCCGGCGCGATCCTGCGCTATCCGTGAAGCCGGGCTCCGGCGAGGCATTCCGCGATTGCACCGATTGCCCGGAGATGGTCGTCGTGCCGGCGGGCAACTTCATGATGGGTTCGCCGGAGAACGAGCCGGGGCGTTATGCCAGCGAAGGCCCGCAGCGGCGGGTTGCGATTGCCAAGCCGTTCGCGGTGGGTAAGTTCGAGGTAACGTTTGACGAGTGGGATGCATGCGAGGTGGCGAAAGGATGCACTCACAAGCCAGAGGATCAAGGCTGGGGCCGTGGCAAGCGTCCGGTGATCAACGTGTCGTGGACCGACGCCAAACAATACGTCACGTGGCTGTCGAAGAAGACCGGGCAGACTTACCGCCTGCTGACAGAGGCTGAGTGGGAGTATACGGCCCGAGCCGGCACGACGATGCCGTTCTGGTGGGGGACAAAGATCACGCCAGCTCAAGCCAACTACGACGGCGACTATGTCTACGAGGGCGGTGGCTCGAAGGGCGAAGACCGGCAGAAGACGGTTCCGGTCGACAGTTTCAAGCCAAACCCTTGGGGGCTCTACAACGTGCATGGCAACGTGTGGGAGTGGGTCGAGGATTGCTGGATCGACAGCTACAAGGACGCGCCGGGCGATGGGACTGCACGTACCACCGGAGAGTGTGGTCGGCGGGTTCTCCGCGGCGGTTCCTGGCTCGACGTTCCACAGGGCCTCCGCTCCGCTGACCGCAACAGGAACGACTCCGACGACCGGGGCGGCCTCCTCGGTTTTCGCGTGGCCAGAACGTTATAGTCTGCCCTTTTACCCTTTTACTGTTTTCCACTGGCCTAAGTTATGTGGCACCGGGGGGTCTGGGGGGCGTAGCCCCCCAGCGGAATCCGGGGTAGCTTGCCATGATGGAAAAAGGTTCGAAGCAAATCAGTCCGGTGTTGGAGGAGCACTTCCGCTTCCTGCAATGGCTCGTCCCGACGCTGGAGCGATTTCCCCGCTCGCAGCGGTTTGCGCTTGGGGATCGGGTGCAGGCATTGGCACAAGAGCTTCTGGAACTCCTGATCGAAGCCAATTACACGCGCGAGCGACGGCCTCATTTGCGTCGGGCAAACTTGGTTCTGGAGAAGCTGCGATACTTCGTCCGGCTCTGCGTCGAGCTTCATTATCTGGATCGTAAGCGATACGAGTTTGCCGCAAGGTCGATGGATTCGATCGGGCGGCAGATCGGCGGCTGGCTGAAGGCGAGCGATGGCGAAGCGCTACGATAACCTTTTTCGCGAGATCGCCAATTTCGCAGCCCTCTACAGGGCAGCGAAACGAGCGATCAAGGGAAAACGGAGGAAACCGCGGCCGGCGGCTTTCTTTGCCGACCTGGAGCGCGAGCTGCTGATACTCGAGCGCGAACTCCGCGAGGGCTCTTTTCGAACTGGCCGCTATGTCGCCTTTGAGGTAAGCGACCCAAAGCCGAGAGTCGTTTCAGCCGCCCCGTTCCGCGACCGCGTCGTCCATCACGCCCTATGCGACGTCGTGGTTCCGATCTTCGAGCACGGCTTCATCGATCACAGCTTTGCCAACCGCATCGGCAAAGGAACGCATGCTGCGATACGTGCCTATGAGCGCTACCGCGACGGTCACTCTCACGTTCTGCGTTGCGACATTTATCGCTATTTCCCAGCAATCGATCATGCGGAACTGAAGGTCCTGTTTCGGCGGCGCATCGCGTGCCCGCAGACACTGGAACTGCTGGATCGGATCGTCGATGGCTCCAATCCACAGGAGCCCGTTAATCTGCACTTTGCTGGCGACGACCTCTTTACACCGTTCGATCGGCGGCGCGGACTTCCTATCGGTAATCTCACGAGCCAGTTCTTTGCCAATCTCTATCTCGACGGTTTTGACCATTTCGCGACTGAGGTTTTGTGCGCGTCCTACGTGAGGTACGTGGATGACTTCGCCTTGTTCCACAATGATCCCACGGTCTTGGCCGAGTGGCGCAAGAGGATCGATTTGTTCCTTGAATGCAAGCGGCTGAAATTGCATCCGCGCAAGACATTCATCGAGGCAACATCCACGCCAGCGCAATTTCTCGGCTATGTGCTGCACGCCGATGGCACCAGGACACTGCCGGAGGATAACATACGCAGATTCCGTAATCGCCTTCGCGCATTGCGTGACCAGTGGCGAACGGGCGCCATCGGCCGCGATCAAGTCGATGCTCGTGTGAGCGCTTGGATTGCGCATGCCGGGCACGCAAGAACTTGGCGCTTGCGCCATGCGATCTTCTGGGGTGGTCGGTTCGATCCTGCGCGGCTCGTCCCCAGAAGCCTGGATAGCCCCCTGTCGGCGGGTTCTCCGCGGCGGTTCCTGGAACAACAATCCACAGAACCTCCGCTCCGCTAACCGCAACAGGAACAACACCGACAACCGGAACAACAACCTCGGTTTTCGCGTGGCCAGAACGTCTTTCGCCAGAGCCGGCGCGATCACGCTCGCGCCGGGCGTGCACTTAACGTTCAGGGCTGTCCATGATGAGCACGGTCGGGGGCTTGAACGGACCGCGAGGTGGGCCGCCCGAAACCATCGCGGCGCCTGTCATGCGGGACATATGGGTCCGGACAGGCGCCGTGACGCTCTCCCTGCCGGCCACCCTTACCGTCGTGTTGGGCTAATTGCAGCTCACACGCTGTGGAGACACGGCGCGACTTCAGCCACAATCAACAAGACGCGTGGGAGTTGGCCGCATCCTGCAGGGCAAACAGGCTATGCCTGCGCGGGGCTCGGGGGCGCGCAGCCCCCGTCTTCACTCTTGTTTGCGCCTTCCGACTCTCGTTCCTCCGATCCCGGTTCGGGGGCCGGGAGGCCGGAAAGCGCTGGCAGTTGAAAGCGATGCGTCAGGAGTTCGTTCGGTTGGTATCACTGGCCCGCGCTGCCGCACCCGCCGCAGTCGCAGAACTCCAAACGAATGCGCCCCGCATGCCGGAGCGTGCGGGGCGCAAGGTCTTGTCGTCGGGAGGCGACTGATACCAACCCGCAGATCAGCCCTCGTCGGACTCGTCGCGCTTGTTGCGCATGGCCGCTCCAAGGATGTCGCCGAGCGAAGCGCCCGAGTCGGACGAGCCGAACTGGGCAACCGCCTGCTTCTCCTCGGAGATCTCCAGCGCCTTGACCGACACCGCGATGCGGCGGGCGGCCTTGTCGACGTTGGTGACCTGAGCGTCGACCTTGTTGCCGACCGAGAAGCGCTCGGGGCGCTGCTCGGAGCGGTCACGCGACAGGTCGGAGCGCTTGATGAAGGTCGTGATGTCGGTGTCGGCGATCTTGACCTCGATGCCGTTCTCCTGCACCGCGACGACTTCACAGGTGACCGTGGAGCCCTTGCGGAAGCCGCCGATGGTCTCGGCCGGGTCGCCAGCCACCTGCTTCACGCCGAGCGAGATGCGCTCCTTCTGGCTGTCGACGTCGAGGACGACGGCCGTGACGTTGTCGCCCTTCTTGTAGTCCTTGATCGCCTCGTCGCCAGCGCGGTTCCAGTCGAGATCCGACAAGTGAACCATGCCGTCGACACCGCCATCGAGCCCGATGAACAGGCCGAACTCGGTGATGTTGCGGATCGGACCCTCGACAGTCGAGCCGCGCGGATGGCTCGACAGGAACGTCTCCCAGGGGTTGTCCTGGGTCTGCTTGAGGCCCAGCGAGATGCGCCGCTTGTTGGGGTCGACCTCGAGGATCTGGACGTCCACTTCCTGGCTCGTCGAGACGATCTTGCCGGGGTGGATGTTCTTCTTGGTCCAGCTCATCTCCGAGACGTGGATCAGGCCCTCGACGCCGGGCTCCAGCTCGACGAACGCGCCATAGTCGGCGATGTTCGTGACGCTGCCCTTGAAGCGACCGCCGACCGGATACTTGGCCTCGATGCCCTCCCAGGGGTCGTTCAACAGCTGCTTCATGCCCAGCGAGATGCGCTGCGTATCCGGGTTGATGCGGATGATCTGCACCTTCACCGTATCGCCGACGTTGAGGATCTCGGAGGGGTGGTTGACGCGGCGCCAGGCCATGTCGGTGACGTGCAGCAGGCCGTCGATGCCGCCCAGGTCGATGAACGCACCGTAGTCGGTGATGTTCTTGACGAGGCCGTCGATGACCTGACCCTCGCCGAGACGGGCGACGATGTCGGCGCGCTGCTCGGCGCGGCTCTCTTCGAGCACGGAGCGGCGGGAAACGACGATGTTGCCGCGGCGGCGGTCCATCTTGAGGATCTGGAACGGCTGCGGCTGGTGCATCAGGGGGCCGATGTCGCGCACCGGGCGGATGTCGACCTGAGAACCGGGCAGGAACGCCACGGCGCCGTCGAGATCGACCGTGAAGCCGCCCTTGACCTTGTTGTAAATGACGCCCGTAACCTTTTCGCCGGCCTCGAACTGGCGCTCGAGACGGTTCCAGCTCTCCTCGCGGCGGGCCTTCTCACGCGACAGAACGGCCTCGCCGAGCGCATTCTCGACGCGCTCCAGATAGACCTCGACCTCGTCGCCGATCTTCAACTCGGCGGACTTGCCGGCAACCGCGAATTCCTTCAGCGGCACGCGACCTTCCATCTTGAGGCCGACGTCGATGACCGCGAGGTCCTTCTCGATGTTGACGATCTTGCCCTTGACGACGCTGCCTTCGAAGACGTCGTCCTTGGTGAAGCTCTCGGTCAGCATGGCGGCGAAGTCGTCGAGAGTGGGATTCATCTCCTTTGAGAAGTCTTGCTGCGGCATGTGGTTATGGTGCTCCTGCGGTCAGTTGAAAGCGATCCCTGCCGTCGGGCGCGGGCCGCTGGTTGCGGTTCATGCGCGGCAACGGCCGATCGGCTGCGGGTTGCCCAGCAGCTTTCAGCCTCAGACCGCGCTCGGTGTGGGGTTGTCTTAGCGTGTGACGATGGCCGCGATGGGCAACTGGCCCTGCCAACACGATTTAGGGCGCACGTCCACGTGCTCCCTATTGGCCGATCTTCCTCTTGATCAATCCGACGGCCGCGTCGAATGCGGCATCTATATCCAACTCGGTCGAATCAAGCAACAGGGCATCCGGGGCGGGCTTCAGGGGGGCCACCGCGCGGGACTGGTCGCGGGCGTCGCGGGCGCGGATATCGGCCAGGACGTGCTCGTAGCCGATGGCCTCGCCCTTGGCCAGATGTTCGCGATGGCGCCGTTCGGCGCGGACCTCGGGCGAGGCGGTGACGTAGATCTTTACGTCCGCGTCCGGGC
>JBGSQO010000367.1:0-4343 GCA_041738055.1 Filomicrobium sp. | reverse complement strand
GCTGGCGCCATCACCCCGGTGCCGGGCGGCGTCGGCCCTATGACGATCGCCTGCCTCCTGCGCAATACGCTGCAGGCCGCCGAGATGATCCACGGCCTGCCGTCGACGGTGTGAGTCGGACGGGGTGGGGCGGCCTCGCTTTGCGAGCGGGGCCTGCCCCGACCCCGCTGGGAGTTAGAGCCGCCCCCACACCCTGGAACCCTGGAACCGAAAGCTAAGCCCCGATCTTGCCGCCGCCCTTCTTGGTGATGGCGACGACGGCGGGGCGGGGGGGGAGTTCGAAGCGGAAGTCGGGCCAGCGGGTCGAGGGGTCGTCGAAGGTCGACAGCCCATCGTCGGTCGACTGGCCGGGATGCTGGACGGCGACGAACATGGTCTCGGTGTCGGGGGTTGTGCACGGCCCGCACAACTCGGCGCCGACCGGGCAGCGGAAGAACAACTTCGAGGTGCCGCGGGCCGGGCCATCCGTTTCCATGGCCCATAGGCCGTCGGTGCGGCCGGTGCGGCCGGCGGAGTTGCCATCGGTTGCCACCCACAACCGGCCGTCGGTATCGACGACGCAATTGTCCGGGTTGGAGAACCAGCCCGACGCACTGGTTGCCGGATTGAAGGTGGCGCCAACCTCGGCTTTGGTCGGGTCGCCGCAGCGGACGAGGACTTCCCAGCGGAATGTCGGGGCGGTGTGATCGCCCGCGTCCGGCGTCATTTCGATGATATGGCCATCGAGGTTCTTGTCCCGTGGGTTGGCCGCATCGACGGCTGCGGCGCTGCGTTCCTTGTTGTTGGTCAGCATGAGGTAGACCTTGCCGGTCTTGGGATTGGCCTCCACGTCCTCCGGGCGGTCCATCTTGGTGGCGCCCAGCAGATCGGCGGCCAGCCGCACGTCGATCATCACCTCGCCCTGATCCCGGAAGCCCGACGCCTCGGTCAGCGGACCCTTGCCATGCTCCAGCGGCAGCCAGACGCCCGAGCCGTCGGCGTCGAAGCGAGCGACGTAGAGCGTGCCCTCGTCGAGCAGGCTCATGTTGGCGATACGGTCCTTGGGATCGACCTTGCCCTTGGTCACGAACCGGTAGACGTAATCGAAGCGCTGGTCGTCGCCCATGTAGACGACGAAGCGGCCGTCGCGGTTCACGATATTGGCGGCGGCCTCGTGCTTGAAGCGGCCCAGTGCCGTGCGCTTGACCGGCGTCGAGGTCGGGTCCAGCGGGTCGATCTCGACGATCCAGCCGAAGCGGTGGATCTCGTTGCCCTCCTTGCCGATGTCGAAGCGGTCGTGGTGGCGGCCCCAGGCGTAGCGCTCGCCCGGCGCGCCATAGCGCTTCAAGGACACGGCATGGGCGTCGCTCTTGGCCGCCTTCTTGTTCCAGAAGTAGCCGTTGAAGTTTTCCTCGCAGGAAAGCCAGGTGCCCCAGGGCGTCACCGCACCCCCGCAATTGTTGAGCATGCCCAGAACGTTGCGGCCCTCGGGGTCGGCCTTGGTCTTCAGGCGCTCGTGACCGCTGGCGGGGCCGGAGAGGCGCATGGGGGTGTCGGCAGTGATGCGGCGGGCGTAGCGCGAGCCCTCGACCACCTGCCACTTGCCGTCCTTGCTCCGCTTCACCTCGATGACCGAACCGCCATGCGCCATCATCTCGACGGCCATCAGCTCCGGTGTCATCTTCTCGAACGGCTTGCCCTTCTGGCCGCCGTGGCCGGGGAACATCAGTTCCTCGTTGGAGTATTCGTGATTGATGACGAGCAGGCCATGAGAGGGGCTGCCATCGAGCGGTATGTAGCCGATGAAGTCGTTGTTGTAGCCGAACTGGCGGGCTTGGCTGTCGGCGCTCTGCTTGGCCGGATCGAAGGCGGGCGCATCGGCCAGAACCTTGTCGCCCCAGCGGATCAGCACATCGGCGTCGTAGCCCTCGGCCACGTAATGGCGCTCATCCGAGCCGGCCGTCACCTCCGTGAAAGCAAAGCTCGGCGTCGTGGGCGGCTTGGGGTCCGAGCAGCCGGCCAGGAAGACGGACGGTGACACGGTCGCAGCGATTGCGGTGGAGGCCAGGAGGCCCGACATCAGATCGCGGCGCGACAGGCGCTCGGCCAGCACATCCCCGAACGTGCGACCACTGGCGGGGCTCGTCGGCGTATCGTCGTCGGCCTCGAAGGCGACGGCGTTGGGGGCTGCTGTCTTCTGCATAATGCGGGGGCTCCACGATGCCTTCCGGCCGAAAAAGAGATAGAGGCTGAGGGCGGCTCCAGATCACACCACATCCCAACCGTCACGGCAGATGGCAGCCGCCCGACATTCTCGCAAGAGGCGAAACCATGCTCACCGTCTTCGCGCCGGCCCCGCCCGTGTTGTTGCCGATCGTCGGCCGGACCGAACTGTTTCCCGTCCGACGCGTCTACTGTATCGGCCGCAACTATGCCGAGCACGCGCGTGAGATGGGGCATGATCCCGAGCGCGAGCCGCCGTTCTTTTTCCAGAAGAACCCTGACAACCTCGTGACAGATGGGACGTTTCTTTATCCCGCGATGTCGCAGGACGTTCATTTCGAGATCGAGATGGTGGCGGCGCTGAGGGACGGCGGGTCGGATATTCCTGTCGAGGCCGCGCTCGGCAAGGTCTACGGCTACGGTGTCGGTCTCGACATGACGCGGCGGGACCTTCAGGCTCAGGCCAAGAAACTCGGGCGGCCGTGGGATCTGGCCAAGGCATTCGAGGGCTCGGCACCCTGCTCGGCCTTGCGGCCGGCCGCCGAAATCGGGCATCCGCAGCGCGGCGCCATCTGGCTCGACGTCAACGGGACGCGCCGGCAGACCGGCGACCTCTCGCAGATGATCTGGTCGGTGCCCGAAATGATCGCGGAGTTGTCGGCCTACGTCACGCTGGCGGCCGGCGATCTGATCCTCACCGGAACGCCGGCGGGCGTCGGGGCTATCGGGCGCGGGGACGTGATGGCCGGCGGCGTCGAGGGCGTGGGCTCGATCGAGGTGCGGGTGGTTTGACGACGATATTTACAGCGAAGTTCGAGAAAATTGCGCACGAATTTTTCTAATAATTGTAGCGGAAATTTACGGAAATTGATGTGTCGACCATTCATATCGGGTGAATATTATTCTCCAATCCAATTTGAGGTTCTCCGGATTTCGCTCTAACTCTTATTCAACGACGAGCGTTCAGCGCAGCGTCGGGTTTCCCAACTCCGCAGGTTGTCATGCGCAGGCCCTCGGGCTTTGCGCATGACGCCTCCCGTCTCCTGGACGTCGATCCATGACCGTGCTGTGGCCAACAACCAACTCCGGCAGGTGCTGCTATGGCGCCTGATCAGGCTCATCGACTGGCGCTGGCCATCGGCGCCGACCGCACGTTCAGGGCCAAGGGCTTTGCCTGCACGCTGGGCGAACCGGGCGTCGTGCTGGTCATGAAGCGCGGGCATGTGCGCGGGTTGTGGCGCTGGACCGGGCAGGGCTTCGAGTGGTTCGACGCCGGCTCCAATGCGGCATCACAATCGGTGGCGACGGTGGAAGAAGCGGTCGAGCACCTGAAGTCCATTCTGGGCTGATCGGTGGGGCAAAAGTGATCGGCGCGAGCCACGCTGCAGTCCGCGGCCGTCCCTGATCAATTCCCCTCCTCGGGCAACCGCGGCACCGGCAGGATGGAAATGCCTTCCTCGATGAGGTCGCGCACCTCGCCAGAACTCGCCTCGCCCCAGATGTTGCGCGAGTTGGTTTCCTCGTAGTGGATCTTGCGGGCCTCCTCGGCAAAACTCGGACCCACATAATCGGCGCTGCTTTCCAGGTGGCTGCGCAATTCCCTGACCTTGGCGACCAGCTCGGCGCGGATGGCTTCGTCCGGAGCGAAAGCGTGGCTCTGCGGCTCGGCGCCGGAGTGAGACAGCGTCCGCCGCGTCGAGATGCTCGGCGCCATGAGGGCCTTCTCGACATCGGTCGTGCCACAGCCGGGGCAGACGACGAGGCCGTCGGCCACCTGCTGCTCGAAGGCGGAACTCGAGGAGAACCAGGTATCGAATTCGTGGTCGGCGGCACAGCGCAGGCGGTACTTGATCATGGCTCGGACCTCTTGCCTCCTGCGGCGTCGGCGGCGACCGGTTGCGTTGCCGTCTCGACCCGGAACGTCCGATCATGGCGCAGGCAGGGGACCAGATTGCGGACCGATTGCACCTCGCCAAGGTGGAGGTCACATACTGTCACCGAGGGCTCGACGCCGGCCTCCGCCAGGATCTCGCCCCAGGGGGAGACGACGAGGCTGTGGCCGAAGGTCTGGCGGCCCGTCTCGTGGCGCCCACCCTGGGCGGCGGCCAGGACGAAGCACTGCGTCTCGATGGCGCGGGCGC
>JBGSQO010000355.1:0-2654 GCA_041738055.1 Filomicrobium sp. | reverse complement strand
TACCGGCTGTCGCTGCAGACGCGCGAGCAGCACATCCGCCGCGAGACGGCGACCTCCAACATCTGCACCGCGCAGGTGCTGCCGGCCGTCATCGCCTCTATGTATGCGGTGTTCCATGGGCCGGTGGGCCTCAAGGCCATCGCCCAGCGCGTGCACGAGGCGACCGCCCGACTTGCCGACGGGCTCACCTCGCTCGGCTTCAAGATCGAGCCGGAAGCCTTTTTCGATACGGTCACCGTCGATGTCGGACCCTACCAGGGTCTCATCATGAAGAATGCCGTCGACAATGGCGTGAACCTGCGCAAGGTCGGCTCCTCCCGCATCGGCATCAGCATCGACGAGCTGACCCGGCCCAACATCATCGAGGCGGTGTGGCGGGCGTTCGGCGGCTACACCCTCAAATACTCCGAGGCGCTGCCGCGTCCGCGCCTGCCGCAGGGGCTGGTGCGCACCTCAGACTACCTCACCCACCCGGTGTTCCACATGAACCGGGCCGAGAGCGAGATGACGCGCTACATGCGCCGCCTCGCCGATCGCGATCTGGCGCTCGACCGGGCGATGATCCCGCTCGGCTCTTGCACCATGAAGCTCAACGCGACGGCCGAGATGCTGCCGATCTCGTGGCCGGGCTTTGCCGAGATCCACCCGTTCGCGCCGGCCGATCAGGCGCAGGGCTATGCCGAGCTGATCGCGGACCTGTCCGACAAGCTGTGCCAGATCACCGGCTACGATGCCTTCTCCATGCAGCCGAACTCCGGCGCGCAGGGCGAGTATGCGGGCCTGCTCACGATCCGCGCGTGGCATCTGTCGCGCGGCGACACGCATCGGACCATCTGCCTGATCCCGGCGTCGGCCCACGGCACCAATCCGGCGTCGGCCTCCATGTGCGGCATGAAGGTCGTGGTCGTGAAGACCGACGACAAGGGCAACATCGACCTGGATGACTTCCGCGCCAAGGCCGAAGCCAACGCCGCCAATCTGGCGGCCGCCATGATCACCTACCCCTCGACCCATGGCGTGTTCGAGGAGACCGTGCGGGACGTCTGCGCCATCACCCACCAGCACGGCGGCCAAGTCTACCTCGACGGCGCCAACATGAATGCGCTCGTCGGCCTCGCCCGGCCGGGAGACATCGGCGCCGACGTTTCGCACCTCAACCTGCACAAGACGTTCTGCATTCCCCACGGCGGCGGCGGCCCCGGCATGGGCCCGATCGGCGTCAAGGCGCATCTGGCCCCGTTCCTGCCCGGGCACCCGGAGACGGGCGGGCCGGCTATGACCGTCTCGGCGGCCCCCTACGGCTCGACCTCCATCCTGCCGATCTCGTGGGCCTACTGCCTGATGATGGGCGGCGAGGGCCTGACGCAGGCGACGCGCATCGCGATCCTCAACGCCAACTACATCGCCAAGCGGCTGGAGGGCGCCTACGACGTGCTCTACGTCGGCACGCAAGGCCGAGTCGCGCACGAGTGCATCGTCGATACCCGCCCGCTACAGGAAGAGTGCGGCATCAGCGTCGAGGATGTCGCCAAGCGCCTGATCGACTGCGGTTTCCATCCCCCGACCATGAGCTGGCCGGTCGCCGGCACGCTGATGATCGAGCCGACGGAATCGGAGACCAAGGCGGAGATCGACCGCTTCTGCGAGGCCATGCTGCACGTGCGCGAGGAGGCCCGCGCCATCGCCGAGGGCCGTCTGGACAAGGTGAACAACCCGCTGAAGAACGCACCGCATACGGTGGAGGACCTGATCGGCGCGTGGGACCGCCCTTATTCGCGCGAGGCGGCCTGCTTCCCGCGCGGCGCCTTCCGCGTCGACAAATACTGGCCGCCGGTCAACCGCGTCGACAACGTCTACGGCGACCGCCACCTGATCTGCTCCTGCCCGCCGCTGGAGGCCTACAAGGAGGCCGCGGAGTAGGGGGGCGCTACCGCGCCTTGCGAGAGGCTCCCCGCCTCTCGGGATCGAAGGCCAAGCGAGGCTGTTCTTGGGCCAACACTCGGCAAGCCGGTGTTGGGCCGGCCCTTGGAACCGCACCTTTCGGTTGGCACTCGGGCCGCACCACGAACACGCAAACAGGCTATGCCTGCGCGGGGTCCGGGGGCGCGCAGCCCCCGGCTTAGCCAGAGTTGAGCTAGACTGATCCAGCGATGGGCTCGAGCGTAACCGCCAAGGCAGAGCCGCATCTCGCTGGCTAAGACAACCTTGTGCACACCCATCAAAGACGGAGCCCTGAGATGCCCGACACCTCCGCTATGCGCCCTGCCGCCACCGCCATCATCGTCGCTCACGGCTCGCCCAGCGATCCCGACACGCTGGAAGCCCGCGCGCGCGAGGTCGCCTCTCGGGTCGCCGCGCTGTGCCCGGAGATGCCTGTGATCGGCACGACGCTGGCCAAGATGGGCGCGCTGGAAGCTGCGCTGGAGTGCGCAAGTGCCACCCCCCGCATCATCGTCTACCCGTTCTTCATGTCGTCGGGCTGGTTCGTCGAGAAAGAACTCCGCCGGCGCATAGCTCAGTCCACCAGCCGGCAAATCGACTACATGGAGCCGTTCGGCCTCGATCCCCTGGTGCCGCCGTTATGCGTCAAGCTCGCTCGCGACGCGTTGATCGCTGAGGGATGGGCGCCGGAGACGGCGACGGTCGTGCTGGCC
>JBGSQO010000338.1:0-2532 GCA_041738055.1 Filomicrobium sp. | reverse complement strand
TCTGGCGCGCCTCGGTCTCGTGTCGGGAGATCCCGCCTTCGCACGCGTCGGCCGGTCGATTGCCGATGCCGAAATCGCCCGCTGGCACGCCGCCGGCCGGGTGGCTGCCGATACCAGGGAACCGCTCGCCACGTCGTGGTGCAACGGCACGACCGGATTGCTTCTCGGGCTGATGGAGATCGCTGCGGTGTCTCCGGGTTGGTCGGCGCGCGGCGCCATTGACCTCCTGATCGAGCACGCCGTCACCCAAGTGTCGGAACCCAGCGACTGCCTGTGCCACGGCAGCCTCGGGACCTTGGTCATCCTCGCGCGGGCCGCTGAACGGGGGCTGGCGCAACCGGAGCGAGTTGATGCGCTGACAAGCGGCTTTCTGGCCGATCTTGCCGCGTCCGGATTAGCCAGCGGCACGGTCGGCGGGTTGCACAGCCCTGGGATGATGGATGGGCTTTCCGGGATCGGTCTGGGCCTGCTGCGGCTGAGCGGCCGGTCGGGCGTACCCGCGGTCCTCTGCGTCGATTGAAAACTTTCGCGTTCTCCGCATTGAACCTTCGGGACCCTCGCGACGACCAATCTATGAGCCTCGACGACAGCATCGTGGTCGAGCGCGACGCACAAACCTCGAAAGGAGTACTCTCGTCATGATCAAGTCGACCCTCAGGTGCCTCGTGGTGGCCGCGCTGTTGGCGGTGCCCTCGCTGACCGGCGTCCCCGGATTCATGAGCACGGCCGAAGCGCTGTCGCTGTCACAAGGCCCGTCCGTGCAGCGTTGGTGCGGCCCGGGTGGGCGACTGTGCTACAATCCCGCGACGACGCGCTGGACGTGGAAGAAGCGCCGTCACTAAGGTTCCCGAGTGGACGCTTGGCCAGCTCCTCGACCCGGACCGCGCGAGCGCTGCAACCAACTGAACGTGACACCGGCCGTCCGCGACGAACCGTTCGAGATGCGTGGTGGAGCAGCTGATGACGATCGCGGACGTCGATGCCCAACTCATATCCGACATGGCACGCGGAGATCGCGGCGCCGTCAATCGATTGATGGCCCGCCATCAGGTCCGAGTGTTCCGCTTCATTGCCAGCCGCGTGCGCAACGAGGCCGTCGCCGAGGAGATCGCCAACGAGGTGTTTCTCGAGGCCTGGCGGTCGGCCGGACGTTTTGCGGGCCGGTCGGCCGTATCGACCTGGTTGCTCGCCATCGCCCACAACATGGCGATCAGCATGAGCCGCCGACGCCGCGAGGAGAGCTGGGACGATGCCAAGGCCGAGGAACTCGCCGATCAGCAGGACGATCCGGAAGTCGCGACACAGAAGGTGGACAAGAGCGCCGTCATGCGCCGCTGCATCGAGCGCCTGTCTGCCGACCACCGCGAGATCATCGACCTCGTCTACTATCACGAGCAGTCGGTCGCCGAGGTCGCCACGGTGCTGGCGATACCGGAAGCAACGGTGAAGACTCGCATGTTCTACGCCCGCAAGAAGCTCGCCGAACTCCTGCGCGAGGCCGGCATCGATCGAGGTTGGCCATGACCGACACGACCATCGCTCCGCAAGAGCGCGAGGAAATCGAAATGCTGCTGCCCTGGTACGTCACCGGCCGGCTCGACGCGGCCGACCGCGCCCGTGTCGCATCGTGGCTCGCCCGTGATGCCGACCTCGCCCGCCAACTCGCCCTGATCGAAGCCGAACGGCAGCAGAGCATCATCGCAGCCCAGTCCATTGCGCCGACGGCACGGCTCTCGGCGACGCAGGTGCTCAACGCATTGCCGGCACCCGGCATACTCGGCCGTGCGGCGGCCTGGCTCGATGCCGCGATCGAAGCGTTGTCGCCCAAGGGGATGAGGTTGGCCGCGGTGGCCGCCGCGCTGTTGATCGCGGTGCAGTCGGTCGGTATCGGCGTACTCCTGCGTCACGACGGTGGGGCAAGCTATGAGACGGCGTCGGGTCCTGCCAGCGGATCGGCGCGTGGCACGTTCGTGCTGGTGCGCTTGGCTGCCTCCGCGACGGGTGCCGACCTGACACGGACCCTGCAAGCCAGCGGGATCACGATTGTCAGCGGCCCGAACGCCGATGGGTTCTATCGCCTGAGGATCGGACCGCACGGAATGGGCCCTGCAGATCGGCAAGACAGGGTCGCTGCGTTGCGCCGCGAAGCCGGCCTGTTCGACCTGATCCTGTCGGAACCCTCGCGGAGTGACACCCCATGATGTCCGCCGTCTGTCGTTCGCTCACCGCCATCGCCGCTGCCATGGCACTCCTCCTGTCGTGCTATTCATCGGCAACAGCGCAGAGGAGCCGGACGCCGGGCGCATTCCCGACGGGCGGCGGCGGCGGACTGAAATTGGCCCTGCCGCAGATCATTCGAGGCGGGGCACTTGCCGCCGCCAAAGTGTCGAAGGCTCGCCGGACAGGTCCAGAGGTCCTCCCCCGCCGCAAACGGCCGCCACTTCGCCCGACCGTCACAAAACCGCGCCCGACAGACGCCGAAGCGGCGAAGACGGCACCCAAGCGACGCCGGATCGCCGAGCCGCCATCGCA
>JBGSQO010000330.1:0-2444 GCA_041738055.1 Filomicrobium sp. | reverse complement strand
CCCAGCGGGCGGAATAGATGCCGGGCGCGCCGCCGAGGCACTCGACCTCCAGGCCGGAATCGTCGGCGAGCGCAGGCAGGCCGGAGCCCGTTGCCGCCGCCAGCGCCTTCAGCCGCGCGTTGCCAGCAAACGTCGTCTCGGTCTCGTCGGGCTCGGGCAGGTTGAGATCGCCAGCGGAGACCGCATCGAGCCCGTAGGGGGCGATCAACTGCTTGATCTCCCACACCTTGCCGGGGTTGTGGCTGGCCACGACGAGGCGCATTCCGGGCATAAGACGGTTCTTGCTCATTGAAGTCCCCAGATGCGCTGCGGGTTGGAGGCTCAGCGGGCCGCGGCCGGCTTGCGCTGCTGGTCGGCCTTCGGTGATCCGCCGCCCTGCTGCTCCAGATCATACAAGCGCGCCAGCAAATCCTCGATGTCGGCGCGCGCAGAACCGTTGCTACCGTGCTGGCGTTCGCGCTCGCGCTGCTGCTGATTGCGAGCGTGATCCGCAGCTCCTGGCACCTTGAGCCGACGGCCGCCGGAGATCAACAGCGGATGGCGCGGCTCCTCCAGGTCCAACTCCTCCAGAAAGTTCTCGCGGAGCGCGTAGAACGACTGCAGGATCGCGTCCTTGACCAGCCGGCGCTCGGCCACAGGGATCGAGGTGCGGGCGCGCGGGTCGATCGATTGGAGAGCGCGGCGCATGTCGTGGAGGGGCGCGTAGGGGTAGAGGCCAATGAGTTCGTCGGTCTCGCCGGCATTCTTGTAGACGACGCGCATGGTGTCGATGGCCTCCGACAGCCGGCAGAAGGCCTCGAGGTACTGCTCGGCGGACGGGTAAGGGGCCTCGCAGAAGGTATAGAGTGTCGACTTGGTGCGGACGATGTTGCGCCACTCCTGCTCGAGGGCGGACACGAATGTCGAGCGCTTCTGGAAGACGTTGGCGAGGTAGGCAGCAGCCAGCGTGGCGATCAGCAGGCTCATGTCGCGGATGAGTTCGTAGACCTTGCCGGAGGTCTCGACGACCGGCTTGGGCACGCCGGGGAACAGCGGGGCGAGTGCTGCGCCCAGCGATATCGCCAGCACAAGGCCGATGGAGATGTAGACCCATCGCAGTCTGGCGTTGACCGTCTGCCGCGTCATGTGCGTTCGTCCCTCCGACCCCCTTGAAAATTGCTCCCCCTCAAGCCGGTGGCGGCGTCACCGGGGTCTCGGCCAGCATCGCGTCGTCGGCTGCACGCGCGCGGACGGCTGCCGGACGGTTGGACACCCGCGACAGGTAGCTCACGAAGGCCGGCCGCGCATCGATGGTGCCGAATTCGATCCCCCAGCCAATATGGGCGCCAGCATACACGTCGGCTGCCGAGAACGTCTCGCCAAGGATATAAGGTCCGTTACCGACCGCGCTCTCGAGGGCTGCGAGCGTCTCCTCCAGGCAGCCATAGCCGACGAGACCCTTCTTCTCGGTCGGAACGACGACGCCGAGTGCCTTGTTGACGACGGCGGCTTCCAGCGGGCCGGCCACGAAGAACAGCCAGCGATAGTAGGTGCCGCGGCGGGGATCGCCGATGGGCGGAGCAAGCGCGGTCTCGGGGAACGCGTCGGCAAGATAGGCGCAAATGGCGGCTGTTTCGGTCACGGTGACGCCGCGATGGCGGATGGCAGGGACCTTGCCCATCGGGTTGACGGCCAGAAACTCGGCCGTCTTCAAGGCGGGGCCGTAGTCGAGGCGGTGGACCTCGTAGGGCTGGCCGACCTCCTCCAGCATCCAGCGGACGATCCGCCCGCGCGACATCGGGTTGGTGTAGAAGGCAATGGGCTCGGACATTGTGGGGGCTCCTCGGAGGGTTCGCGTCGACCATAACCGCGAGCGCGCCGGAATTGCGGCAGGGGGCTGCTGGAAGCGATCTTTCCATGCGCATGTTCATCGAGCGTTCGCCGTGCCCAGGTCGCGCTGTACTCGCTATTTTTGATCCCGCTCAGGGCCCGCGCTGTCACCTTTAGCCTACAGTCAGTCCTGACGATACGGCTCCGGCCCGAGGGGGAGACATGATCGCGGAAGGACGCGTCAGCATCACTCTGCACCGGCCGGGCGGCGGCCCGCCGACGGTCGCGTTTTCGCAGCCGGGCGATGTCGGCCGCGTGCTCGCCGGCAAGACGCCCGCTGAAGCGCTGGGACTGATCCCGTCGGTCTACGCGCTGTGTGGCACCGCGCAAGCGCATGCGGCCGTCACCGCTCTCGAGGCGGCGTTGCAGATCGAACCGAGGGCTGCCGCCGCGCGCCAGGCACTGACCGACATGGAGACGCTGCGCGAGAACGCCTTGCGGGTCCTTCTCGACTGGCCGCGGCTCGTGGGTGAGCCGGTCGTGGCAACTGGCGCCCGTCCATTGATGGCGCTGGTGCCGCGATTGAGGGCCGCCGTATTCGGCCAGGGCGACCCTTTCGAGATCGGCAGCGCGCC
>JBGSQO010000287.1:0-3477 GCA_041738055.1 Filomicrobium sp. | reverse complement strand
GCTGGCGCTGGCGGCGATTGCCGCCGGACAGTGGTTGGGCGTGTGATCGCTCACTCTGGTTTCGCGCAGCGATAGCCTTCTGGCGGGGCTCCGGATGCGCGCCCGATCGGAAAAAGCGGGTGTGTCTTCGGGGCCGTGCCGCCCAGCGGCTCTGGCCCGGCTCGCGCAAGTCAACGCCATCAACGCGGCGATCACCAAGCTGCACGACGCCTGAACGCGAACTTCAGTGCTCATTCAGCCGCGCTCGGGCAATCTCCCCACACGCTCCAAAACCGGCTAAAAGCGTGCGGGGGCTCCGGCAGTCGGAGCAATGGGGGCAGAGGACGGGCGGACGATGTCGATGCGTAACTTGATGACGACGGCGGGGATGGGCTCGGGGCTTGCGGCGGTGGCCATACTGACGGGCGTGCTCGCCACGAGGGCGCCGAGCGCCGATGCGGCAACACCCGGATTGTCCTGCGCGATCACGGTCAACGCGAGCAAGGGCAACGGCGTGGCGACCGCCATCCTGGGCGCACCCGCCAGCCGCAAGGCGACGTTCCGCTTCTCGGTGGCGAAATCGGGCGGCTCGACGATCGAGGAGACGGGCGAGTTGTTGGGCAGCGGCGGTACGACGCACGCAGCCGACATCGAGGTGCAGGGGGGCGGCTCCTACACGGCGCGCGTCGACATCACGCTGGCCGGCAGCACGGTGAAGTGCGTGAAGCGGTTCTCGGTCTCGCCCTGAGCGCCGACGGGGGCTGCGGCGTGGCATTACCCCTGAGCAGCAACCCTGGCCAGCTCCCGCTCGATGGCCGCGATCAGATCGGCGTTGTCCGGCGTGATCGTCGTCGCGAATCCCTGAACGGTGCGGCCGTCCGCGCCGATCAAGAACTTGTGGAAGTTCCAGCCGGGCACGCCTTTGCCCCCGAGGCTGGCGGCGATCCAGCGGTAGAGAGGATGCGCGTCGGGGCCCTTGACGCGCACCTTCGCCGTCAGCGGAAACGTAACCCCGAACGCGCCCTGGCAGAACGCGGCGATCTCGCCTTCAGCCTTGGGCTCTTGCGAGAAGTCGTTCGACGGCACGCCGATGACGACGAGCCCACGAGCCGCGTAGCGCTCCGATAGCGCCTGAAGCCCCTCGTATTGACGAGTGAACCCGCAGAACGAGGCCGTGTTGACGACGAGCAGCACCTTGCCGGCATAGGCCGCCAGCGGCATCGGCTGGCCATTGATTGCAGTGAACGCAAAATCGGTCGCTCGACCATCGGCGGCGATGGCGGCTGGCGACACGCCGGGTGCGATCAGCATTGCGGCAGCTGAGACGGCCAAAGATAAGGAGCGCAGCATTGTCGAGCCTCATGTGTTTGTGCGACATCTGAACGCGACGATACCGCAATCGGATCGCCCAAGTCCGTTGCGCCGCCGATGATCGGCCACTACGTTAGAAGCGTTCTAAAAGGTCGAGGGCGTCGCGGCTGGCCGCGCGACCATCAGAATGAGGGCATGATGATCCCAGGCTTTCTCGACGGCCGTCGGCGTTTCGCAGACCTCTCCGAACAGGAGATCCTCGCGCTCGCCATCTCCTCGGAGGAGGACGACGCCCGCATCTATCAAATGTATGCCGAGCGGCTGCGCGCGGACTTCCCCGATTCGGCCAAAGTGTTCGAGGGCATGGCGGTGGAGGAGAACCGCCATCGCGCCCGCCTCATCGAAATGCACAAGCGCCGCTTCGGGGAGACCATCCCGCTGATCCGCCGCGAGCATGTTGCCGGCTACTATGCCCGCCGCCCGGTGTGGCTCGTGGAAAACCTGGGCCTGGAGCGCATCCGCGAGGAAGCAGCCGCCATGGAAACCGAGGCTCGCACCTTTTACCTCAAGGCCGCGCAGACCACCCGCGATGCCGACACCCGAAAGCTGCTCGGCGACCTCGCGGCGGCCGAAGCCGGCCACCAGAAGGCAGCCGAGAAGCTGGAAACCGAGCACCTGCCTCAATCGATCCGCGACGACGAGGACCGATCCGCCCACCGCCAGTTCGTGCTGACCTGGGTGCAGCCGGGGCTGGCCGGCCTGATGGACGGCTCGGTTTCGACGCTCGCGCCTATTTTCGCGACCGCGTTTGCCACGCACGACACCTGGACCACGTTTCTCGTCGGGCTCGCCGCCTCGGTGGGTGCGGGCATCTCCATGGGCTTCACGGAAGCAGCCAGCGACGACGGCGAATTGTCGGGCCGCGGCTCTCCGGTGAAGCGCGGGTTCGCGTCGGGCATCATGACGGCGGTCGGCGGGCTCGGCCACGCGCTACCATATCTGATCCCGCATTTCTGGACGGCGACGGCCATTGCGATTGCGGTCGTATTCGTCGAGTTGTGGGCGATTGCCTGGATCCAGAACCGCTATATGCAGACGCCATTCCTGCGGGCGGCCTTCCAGGTCGTGCTCGGCGGCGCCCTGGTCTTTGCGGCGGGCGTGTTCATAGGAAGCGCGTAGGGCGGCGTGAAGTAAAGGCGGGGGCTGCGCGCGCCCGGACCCCGCGCGGGGGATCACCCCGTTGACTTCGTCTGGGCACGCGGGAGCCACAAACTCCAGGTGACGGGTCAATGGTCTGATACCGCCCCGCAGAAGTTATGACACACCTCTCGGTAGACCGCGCCTTCCGGCCGGCTCTCGGAACGAGTGTCGGAAGGCGCAAACAAGAAACAATACCGTCCCGCCAACCGACCAGACCATGTGTCGAAACATTGGCGGGACGGTATGAGACCCTTGTGGGGGTCGAGGCGGCAAGGCCCCTCGTCTCTCGAGCTATCGAGAAATCCACGCGCCGGGCATATTGCGCCCTTCGGGTCCGTAGAGACGTTCCATGCCTCCGCAGAAACTCCCTTTATCCTTTTCGGCACTCTCCGATGCGGTTTTCAATCCAGCTTCCTTGCCGAGTTGAAACATTGCGCCATCGACTTCCTGCGCGGCTGCGAGAATGACTTCGGCAATGGGCGACAGCGCGCCGTTGCAGGCACTGCTGGCTCGCTCCAACCAACCCGCATTCTCCCCAGCGAGTCGGATTTTTTCACGATCGAGCGTGGATTCCACGGCCATGACAGGCGTGCCTGCCAAAGTGCCGATCACCAACAGAAACAGAATGCCGTGCCGGCCATTTTTACTCGAACAGAACATAATCCAACCCCTGATTGACCCACGTTCAGGGAAGACAGTTATTGCGGCGATAGTGAGGTGTGGATCGGACAACGACACGAATCAGACGAATTCAACGGCGGGCGAATTTAGCGTAATGCGGATAATCCCTTGTCATCTTTTCGACGTTTCGGGCTATCCCTGACAGCGCCCGCAATAGAACGTCGAGCGGCCGGCTTGCACGATCCGGCGCACCTGCCCGCCGCAGCCACTTCGCGTGCACGGCTCGCCCTCGCGCCCGTAGACCGCGAAGGTGTGCTGGAAGTAGCCCATGGCGCCATCGGCCTGACGATAGTCGCGTAACGACGA
>JBGSQO010000247.1:0-1746 GCA_041738055.1 Filomicrobium sp. | reverse complement strand
CCGCCGACCAGCCCGGTGTTGCCGCCCTGGGGGACGACGCCGACCCGGGCCGCATGGCAGGCCTGCAGGATCGCGGCGACCTCGGCGGTGCAGCCAGGACGCAGGACGAGAGGCGTGCGCCCGGTATAGAGCCCCCGCCATTCCTTCAGGTAGGCGGCCTGGTCGGCGGGATCGGTGAGCGCATAGTTCGACCCGACGATCGCGGCGAGGCGGGCGAGCAACTCAGGCGTGGGCATTTCGAGGGGCATGGAACCTCAGACCTCGGACCAGCGGGAGCCCCTCAATGAGCACCGGCCCCTCAAACTGCAGGGCGTCTTCGCGGAAGATTTTAGTCAAGCCGGATTCTCGAACCGAGACTTGCAAGGACGCTGCGTGGAAATCCTGCCGACGAGGAATTGCCGAAGTCGTCCTGTCCAGCGCCCTTGTTAAACTGTGGTGCCGGGCTTGTCGAATGCCACCAGCGGATAGGCTCCGGGCCCTTCGATCGAGGCATGGTGACGCCGGATATGTCTCTCCCCTTCAGGTCCGCAACGGCATCAGTCCGGCCCCGGACAACCCGGCAGCAAGGGCCAGGAACGAGGTATTGCGCGGGTCGCCTGCCGTCCGGCCATAGGTCAGCGGCTCCCCGCTCCCACTCAGGACCGAGCCCCCTGTCGCCTCGAGGATCGCCTGAGCCGCGGCGGTGTCCCAGATCATGGTGGTCCCAAAGCGCGGATAGATGTCGGCGTCGCCTCGGGCGATGAGGCAGAACTTGTAGGACGAGCCGATCTCGGCGCGTGTGTCGATCGACAGACCGCTCCGCGCGACCCAGTCCGAGACCTGATCGCTTTCACGAGGACTGAGGAGGAGCCGCAGGTGGGCCGATTGCTCCGGGGGACGCGGACCGGCCATGGGTTTCAGCGGAAGCTCGGCCAGTCGAGGTACCGGCGCATCAGGTTCGGGCGGGCTGATGGCGGCCCAGCGGGAGCCCCCGTCCGGCATCGTCACGTACACCTCGCCGAAGGCAGGTGCATAAATGACCCCCGCCACCGGCCGGCCGCCATGGATGAGCGCGATGTTGACGGTGAACTCGGGGCAGCCGTTGGAGAACTCGCGGGTGCCGTCGAGCGGGTCGATGAGAAAAAAGGTCGATCGCGCGGCACCAGCGATCGAACCGCTGTCGGCTCCTGCCTCCTCCGAGACGACCGGGATGCCGGGGAACCGCAACGCCAACGCCTCTAGTATGATGCGCTCGGCGGCGAGATCGGCGCTGGTGACGGGCGAGCCGTCGCTTTTGCGCTCGACGCGGCAGTCTGGGCTGCGGAACTCGCGCATGGTTGCCGTACCGGCCCGCAAGGCGGCCCCGACGCAGACCTCTGCGAGAGCGGTCATATCGATTGGAGAGGGCATGATCATGCCCGCACACTTGCCGCAGGTCTCGGCTGGAGGAAAGCGTCATTCCGACGCAATCGGTCAGCGACGTGGGATTGCGCGGTCCCATCGTTGCGGGCCGGATACACCGGGGCGGGATCGTTGCTGCCTCGTCCTGCCAGGGCACCACTCATTCCGGACCGCGGTCACATTGGTCAGGGCCATCGCGCATCACTGGCATAATCGGCGGGCGGGTCTGCCTCCATCGCGTTGCTCGCCGCGCGGATCGCCTCGATGGTCTGATCGGCCGCCCAAAGGGCCGCGGCGCGTGCCGTCTCCTCCGCCGTCCACTCGCGCGCCGGGAGCACGCCTGGAATGCCGGCGCGGATGGTATTC
>JBGSQO010000226.1:0-3828 GCA_041738055.1 Filomicrobium sp. | reverse complement strand
GGCCCGCAACATGGCGGTCGTTGCGACCGGCGGCTACGGCCGTGGCCTGCTGGCCCCCGGCTCCGACATCGATCTGTTGTTCCTGCTGCCGGCCAAGGCCAAGCCGGGTGCCGACAAGGCCGCCGAGATGCTGCTCTATCTGCTGTGGGATCTCGGCTTCAAGGTAGGGCATGCGACGCGCACGGTCGGCCAGTGCGTCAAGCTCGCCCAGACCGATACGACCATCGCGACGGCCCTGCTGGACGCCCGCCTCATCACGGGGCCGGAGCCGTTGTTCGCCGACCTCGTCAAGCGCTTCCGCGAGGAGGTCGTGCGGCCCTCGATGCGCGCCTTCGTCGACGCCAAGATGGCCGAGCGCGACGAGCGCCACAAGCGATCGGGCGACGCGCGCTACCGGGTCGAGCCCAACATCAAGGACGGCAAGGGTGGGCTTCGCGACCTGCACACGCTGCATTGGCTGTCCAAGGTCATTCACGGCGAGGAGGTCGGCCAGACGACGGTCGAGGCCGGCATCTTCACCGAGGAGGAGGCGGCAACCTTCCGTCGCTGCGAAGATTTCCTATGGTCGGTGCGCTGCTATCTGCACTACCTGACCGGGCGACCCGAGGAGCGGCTCGGCTTCGACGTTCAGCCTCAGATGGCCGAGCGGCTGGGCTACAAGGCGCATCGCGGCCAGCGCGCCGTCGAACGCTTCATGAAGCACTATTTTCTGGTGGCCAAGGATGTCGGCGATCTGACTACGATCCTGTGTGGTGCCCTCGAGATCCAGCAAATCAAAACGACCCCGGGGGGGCTTGGATCGTACCTCAATCCGATGTCCTGGCGGACGCGTCGCGACATCCGCACCAAGACCGATTTCCGCATCGACAACGGCCGCCTCAACGTCGCCGACAAGGACGTGTTCAAGCGCGACCCGGTCAACATCATCCGGCTATTCGCGCAGGCGGCCAAGACCGACACCTTCCTGCACCCCGACGCCATCCGTCTGCTGCGCACCTCGCTGCGCCTCATCAACGACGACGTGCGCGCCGATCCCGAGGCCAACCGCATCTTCCTGGAGTTGCTGACCAGCGAGCAGAACCCGGCTGCCATTCTGCGCCGCATGAACGATGGCGGCGTGCTCGGCCGCTTCATCCCAGCCTTCCGGCGCGTGGTCGGCATGATGCAGTTCAACATGTACCACCACTACACGGTCGACGAGCACCTGATCCGCACCGTCGATATGCTGAGCGCCATCGAGCATGGCGAGGCGATCGACGAACTGCCGCTGTCGACCAAGATCTTCAACACGATCAAGAACCGGCGCGTGCTGTATGTGGCCGCGTTCCTCCACGACGTCGGCAAGGGGCGGCGCGAGGATCACTCCATCGTCGGCGCAAGGGCTGCGCGGGAGCTGTGTCCGCGTCTCGGGCTGAGCCCGGCGGAGACCGACACGGTCGTCTGGCTCATCGAGGAACACCTCACGATGAGCAACATCGCCCAGTCCCGCGACATCTCCGACCCGCGCACCATCCGCCACTTCGCCGATGTGGTGAAAAGCCCGGAGCGCCTTAAGCTCCTGCTGCTGCTGACCGTCGCTGATATCCGAGCGGTCGGGCCGGGCACATGGAACGCCTGGAAGGGCCAGCTGCTGAGAACGCTCTACTACGATACCGAGCCGGTCATCGCCGGCGGCCACACCCAGGAAGCGCGCAAGGCCAGGGTCGGGCGGGCGCAGGCGGAGCTTGCCGGACTGCTGGCGGGCGAAGGCTGGCCGGCCGCGGACATCGAGGCGGTCAAGTCCCGCTTCTACGACGACTACTGGTTGCGCTACGACACGGCCGCCCAGGCCGAGCACGCCCGCCTCATCCGGCAGGCGGCCCACGAGGGCACAAAGCTCGCCGTCGCGCATTCGTCCGATGCCTTCAAAGGCATGACCGAGTTGACCATTCTGGCGCCGAACCACCCCCGTTTGCTGTCACTGTTCGCGGGCGCCTGCGCGACGACCGGAGCCAATATCGTATCGGCCCAGATCTCCTCGACACGGGATGGGCTCGCCGTCGACAGCTTCCTGCTGCAGCGGGAGTTTTCGAGCGACGACGACGAAGCGCGGCGCGCCAAGCGCATCCGGCAGGTGATCGAGCGGGCGCTGAAGGGCGAGATGCGGGTCAAGACGACCCTGCAGCAGAAGCGCCCGGCCGAGCACCGGGTGGAGGCTTTCAGCGTCGAGCCGGAGGTGATGGTCAACAACGAGCTGTCGGACCATTTCACCGTGATCGAGGTCGCCGGCCGGGATCGGCCCGGGTTGCTCTACGACCTGACGAGTGCCTTGTCGGACCTTTCGCTGGATATTTCGTCGGCCCATATCACGACCTTCGGCGAGAAGGCGGTCGACGTGTTCTACGTCACCGACCTGGTCGGCAAGAAGATCTCCGAGGGCGCGCGGCAGGACGCGATCGCTGCCCGCATGCGCGACATCCTGCAGCCGGAGGCGACGGCCGTGAGGGGCGGTGTTGAGTGAAGTGAAGGCGGGGGCTGCGCGATCCTTGTGCTTGCGCCTTCCGACACTCGTTCCGAGCGCTGGCCGGAAGGAGCGTTCGCGGACCCCGCGCGGGGGATCACCCCATCAGCAGAATTGGCCGCTACAAATTGCCTCAACGTTGACAGTGGCCTACGAGGCACACGGGCGTTAGAAAATGTATATAGCGTGACAGTCCATTGAATTGAATAGATTAAATGTCGGTCGATACCCTGTCACAGGCGCTCGATCTCCGCCGACACGACGCGCACACGCACTGTTGACCCTTCGTTGAGCTTCCGTCGTTTATATCAGTGACAAACAAGTGTTTTCCCATGGCGGGGCTTGTCGTGTCGCTTTGGAGTGGTGCGCGCCGCCGTGATGGACGGCGCGGGGTGGTGCGTCTGGGCATCCCCCGCGTTGCGGAGTTCTGGTTGGAGTTGGTGCATGGCGATTCTGCAGGCGGCCGTCCGCTACGGCTACACGCCCTTCATGCTGGTCGGCGTCAACGGCTTGGCGATCTGGCTGATTTCCAGCGGCTATCCGCTGTGGTCGGTTGGCCCCCTTGCCATCGTCGCAGTGCTCATCTCCTTTGCCGCCGAGCGGATCGTGCCCTACGAGGCGGAGTGGAACGAGGACCACGACGATACGACCAAGGACTGGGCGCACGGCATCTTCTACGAGGTCTCATCGTTCAACAGCCTGCTCATCCTGCCGGGCCTGACGCTCGTGGTACCGAGCCTCGGCCTGTGGCCGTCGAGCCTGCCGCTGTGGGCTGAGCTGTTGCTCGCCATCATCGTCGCCGACGTTATGATGACCATCATTCACTACTACAGCCATCGGCTTGAGCCGCTGTGGAAGCTGCATCAGGTGCATCACGGCGTGCACCGCATCTATGGCTTCAACGGCTTCATCCGCCACCCCCTGCATCACACGATCGACCTGACCATCGGCATGGCGCCGCTGCTGCTCATGGGCCTGCCGTTCGAGGTCGCGGTGCTGCTGTCGTTTGCGATCGTCACGCAACTGCTCGTCCAGCACACCAATGTCGACGTGGACCTCGGTCCGTTCGGCGCTCATCTGGCGGTCGGCCCGGCGCACCGGCTGCATCACGTCCATTGGGATGGCGAGGGCGACGTCAACTTCGGCCTGTTCTTCACGGTCTGGGACAAGCTGCTCGGCACCTACCGGGCGGACGCCCCGCGCGCTCCCGTCGCCGGCGATATCGGGGTCACGGGCGAGCCGAATTTCACGCAGAACTACGTCCGCCAACTCGCCCTGCCGTTCGTCGGCATCATGAAGCCGGCCGGCGAAGCGGACGGCCGTCGCGA
>JBGSQO010000221.1:0-4799 GCA_041738055.1 Filomicrobium sp. | reverse complement strand
AGCGGCGTGGGTGCGAGAAGCGCGCCCTGTTCGCGGGCGAGCATCTGGTGGACGCCGTGGCCCAGCTCATGGGCGAGCGTCATCACATCGCGCGGCTTGCCGAGGTAGTTCATCAGCACATAGGGGTGGGCGGACGGCACGGTCGAGGCCGAGAAGGCCCCTGGAGCCTTGCCGGGGCGGACCGGCGCGTCGATCCAGTCGTGGGCGAAGAATTTGTCGGCGATCTCGGCCATCTCCGGGGCAAAGCCGGCATAGGACGACAACACGATCTGCCGCGCTTCGCTCCAGGCGATGACGCGCTCGGGCTTCTCTGGCAAGGGCGCATTGCGGTCCCAGTGCGAGAGCTTGTCCATCCCAAGCCACCTGGCCTTCATGGCATAGTAGCGATGCGACAGGCGCGGATAGGCTGCCCGCACGCTGGCCACGAGAGCGTCGACGACGGGCGCCTCGACCCGGTTGCCGAGATGCCGGCTGTCGGCGACGTCCTTGAAGCCGCGCCAGCGGTCGGAGATTTCCTTGTCCTTGGCCAGCGTGTTGGTGATCAGCGTGAATAGGCGCAGGTTGTCCTTGAAGACCTTGGCGAGTGCCTCCGCCCCGGAGCGGCGGACCGGCTCGGAGGGGTGCGACATCAGGTTCAAGGTGGCTTCCAGGCCCATGGGCTCGGCCCGGCCTTCGACCGAAAACTTCAGCGACGACATGGTCTCGTTGAACAGCCGCGTCCACGAGCCGCGCCCGGTCTGGCCCTTCTCGGTGAATAGCTTCTCCAGCTCTTCCGACAGCTGGTGCGGCTTTTCCTTCCTCAGGTCGTCGAACCAGGGCGTATAGCGGACAAGCCGGGGGTCTGCGAGGAGGCTACCCAGCACCGCCTCGTCGATCTGATTGAGTTCCAGCTCGAAGAAGATGAGGTCGGTCGAGATCGCCGTCAGTTTCTCGGAGATGTCGCCGTAGAACTTGGCGCGGACCGGGTCGGTCTGGTTGGCCGCATAGAGCAGGCCCGCGTAGGAGCCGAGCCGGCCCAGGGTGTCGGACAGGCTCTCATATGCGAGCACAGCGTCCGCGAGCGTGTCGGCGGTCAGCCCAGCCACCGCCAGCTTGCCCTGGAAGCGCTCCTTCATGGCCTTTGCCGCTGCTGTTGCCGATTCGATATCGCGGGCGACCTCTGGAGCGCTGGGGGCCGTATAGAGATCGGCGAGGTTCCATTCCGGCATGGCGCCGAGGTCCTGCGTCGGCGCTTGCGCCGGAGCAGCAGCATCCTGCGTCGGAGCCTGCGTCTGCGCCAGAGCAGTGCCAAGAGTCGCGGTCGTCATATCGTCTGATCTCCTCGAGCATGCTGAGTGCCGTTGCGGCCATCGACCGGCATTTGGCATCGGCTGCGGTCCGGCACAAGCGGAACCGAGAGCGCCCACAACCGGCGTGACGTTGGTACGTCGCTGTTCTCTTTTCGGACGAAACCGGCAGCCGTGTGACCCCACGTCAGCTCGTTGCGCTCAAAAAGAGCACCACCGTGGGGCCGGCGGAAACTTCGTGTTTACCGTTGTGCGTCACTCTGACGTCGAAGTCGAGTGGACCGGTCGTGAAATCCTCACGCGTCGCACCATGCCCTGAAGGCGTCGTGCAACAGGGCGGAGTGGCCGGTCTGGTGTCCGAGTAGTAGCCGAGTACGAGTGCCTCATGGCCAAACGCGTTCTTATCGTCGACGACGATCCTGCCCAGCGGCGCATCCTCGAGGAGACCATCAAGCGGATGGGCTTCGAGACGCGCACAGCCGGCTCCGGCGAGCAGGCCCTGCAGGTGCTGGACGGCCCCGAGGCCGCCGGTATCTCCCTCGTGCTCCTCGATCTGGTCATGCCTGGTGTCGACGGCTTTGCCGTTCTCGCCCGCATGGCGGAGAAGGCGCAAAGTCCCCCGGTCATCGTGCAGACCGCCCACGGCTCCATCGATGCCGCCATCAACGCTATGCGCGCGGGTGCCGTCGATTTCGTGGTCAAGCCCGCGAGCCCCGAGCGGCTCGAGATCTCCATGAAGAGCGCGCTCAAGATCGAGGCGCTGGCCGGTGAGATCACCCGCATCAAGAAGAAGCAGGACGGCACGCTGACGTTCGCCGACCTCGTCATGCGCGGCACGGCCATGAACCGCGTCGTCTCGCTTGGCCGGCGGTCGGCGGCCTCCAACATCCCCGTCCTGATCGAAGGCGAATCGGGCGTTGGCAAGGAGTTGATTGCCCGTGCCATCCAGGGCGAGAGCGAGCGCGCCGGCAAGCCGTTCATCACCGTGAACTGCGGCGCCATCCCCGAGAACCTCGTCGAGAGCATTCTGTTCGGCCACGAGAAGGGGGCCTTCACCGGCGCCGTCGACCGCCGCATCGGCAAGTTCCAGGAGGCCGACGGCGGCACGCTGTTCCTCGACGAGGTCGGCGAGCTGCCCCTCGATGCCCAGGTCAAGCTGTTGCGCGCCCTGCAGGAGGGCGAGATCGATCCGGTCGGCTCCAAGAAGCCGGTCAAGGTCGATTTCCGCCTGATCTCGGCGACCAACCGCGACATGATCCAGCAGGTCAAGGACGGCAAGTTCCGCGAGGACCTGTACTACCGCCTCAACGTCTTCCCGGTCTGGGTGCCGCCGCTCCGCGAGCGCATCGACGACGTGCCAGAGCTTGCCAACCACTTCCTCGCCCGGTTCGCTGCCGAGGAAGGCAAGCGCGTCGCCGCCATCAGCCCCGAGGCCATGCGCCTACTGACGACCTACGCCTGGCCGGGCAACGTCCGCCAGTTGGAGAACACCGTCTTCCGCGCGGTGGTGCTGGCCGACGGTCCGGAGCTGACGGTCGCCGAGTTTCCCCAGATCGCCGCCCAGGTCGACGGCTTCGACGCCGAGCCGCCGCCGGCGCCTGCCCCCTTCACGCCCAAGCCCGCCTTCACCGGCCCGGCGCTGCTGGGAGCGGAAAAGACCGTTCCCCACACCATCGAGGTCGGCCCCGGCTCGCTCGGCATCCCCGCCGTCAACCCGCAGGGCGATATCCGCACCTTGAACGAGATCGAGGCCGACATGATCCGCCTCGCCCTCGGCCGCTATCGCGGTCACATGACCGAGGTCGCCAAGCGCCTGAAGATCGGCCGCTCGACGCTCTATCGCAAGATGCAGGAGTACGGGCTCGAACCGCGCCCGAACTGAACTCCTCCTCGCACGGCGACCGGCGCTCGGAACGAGTGTCGCCGTGCGAAATCCAAGGACATTCACGGCGGCCGGCGCTCGGAACGGGACCAGGCGGTCGCCCCACGAGACTACCACCTCGAAAGACCACTTTCGGGTTTGCCAGAAGGGCTCGGCACCATCGGTGCCGGGCCCTTTTGGCGTTCAGTGCGCATCGACACTTTCAACCTTAGATTGCATAATGGTCACTGAACGGTTAATAATTTGCAGAGGACACGAGATGTCCTTCACCATGATCACAATCTAAGAGTGCAAGAGGGTATTTCATCATGACGACAGGAAGCGGCGGCAACGATAATCTCTACGGCACCAACGGCGACGACGTACTCCACGGTCAGGGCGGAGACGACTCCTTCTCCACCAAGTGGGGCAACGACATCCTCGACGGCGGCGAGGGCACCGATACCGCCAACTACTCACTGGTCTCGGCCAGCATCGAAGGCGTGCTGACGGGCGTCTCGGTCGATCTGGAGGATGGCCTCGCCAGCAAGGCCAGGATCGTCGGCGGCACGGTCGTCACCTACATCGACACGTTGACCGCCATCGAGAACGTGAAGGGATGGAACGGCGCGGATACCCTGAAGGGAGACAGCGCAGGCAACGACCTCGACGGGAATGCGGGCGACGATATCCTGCGCGGGCGAGGCGGCGACGATGTCCTCTACGGCCACACCGGCAACGACCTGCTCGACGGCGGCGACGGCAACGACCTGCTGCTGGCCGCCGGCGGTTCGGACACCCTCATCGGCGGCGACGGCATCGATACGGTCGCCTTCTCGACCCGCTACGGCGCCACGCTGACATCGAGCGTCGTCGTCGACCTCGCCGCCGGCACCGTCATCGAGAGCAACGGCGCCATCGACAGCATCTCGGGCGTCGAGAACGTCATCGGCACCAACGGCGCCGACAGCCTCACCGGAGACGCCGCAGCGAACGTGATCGATGGGGGGCTCGGCAACGACGCTCTCTACGGCAACGAGGGCGACGACACGCTGATCGGTGGCAAGGGCAACGATACGCTCGACGGCGGCGACGGCAGCGACACCTACGTCTTCGGCTCGTTCTGGGGCCACGACACGATCGCCGGATGGGCCAGCGGCGACGTTCTGTCGTTCGCCATCCCCGGCCTGACGTCCATTGCCGAGTTGTGCATCACCAGCGTCGGCGCCGATACCGTCGTCAGCTACGGCGCGAGTTCGATCACCATCCTCACCTCTGCGGGGCAGATCGGAGAGGGCGACGTCATCTTCTCGTGAACCACGATGCGGGCAGCGTGCGTGCAGGAGGCGTGCAGATTTGCCACAGGGGACGACGGCGCGCGGATCGATCGATCGAAGCTGCCCGTCGAACCCTGGCGCTGAAGCCGGTGCTGATCTACATCTGCGTGTGGAAGATCGGAGGTGTCCCCTGATGCGCCGTTGCTCGCTCGCCCTCATCGCACCGCTCGGCTTTGCGCTGGCGCTGGCCCTGTCGGGTCCTGGTCATGCCATCGAGCCCGATCCGCCGGAGCGGCTGCTGACCGCGTCCGACACCGTGGGTCTCAGCGTCCGCCGGCTGCTCGACTCCAATTTCGCCGCCCGCGCCGAGGCCCC
>JBGSQO010000216.1:0-4361 GCA_041738055.1 Filomicrobium sp. | reverse complement strand
GGCCACGCAGGAAGCGAGTGAGCAGGGACAGTTTGCGCTGTGCGCCGGCTGTCTCGTCCGCACGCGCAGGCATGGGCGCCGAACCGGCTGCCGCCAGGGCAGGGCTACTGAACTCGCCCGACGGACGCGGCCGCGCCTGACCCGTTCCAGCGATATATCCCGCGCGCAGCATGGGCTGCCCCGGCAGCCAGTTCTCGAAGAATCGGCGCTCGCACTCGGCGAGATTGCGCCCCACGACCGCACCGATCTGGTCGTAGCCCTGCTGTTCCAGCGACCAGCGGCGGATCGAATCGGCCTCGAAGCCGAGCAGCAGCGCAAGCACCCCCTGAGCGATCGCCTGCCAGTGGGATGCGGCATCGGTGATATAAAGGCCGAGGGCGAGAACCAAGGCGACTGCGATGTAGATCGCCAGCGCCGTCCACATCCGGTTCGCGGCAAGCCAGAACGGGCCGAACACGGCCGCGGCCACGCTGAACCCATCGGGCACGAAGACCAGCGCTTCGGCGCGGTCGATGCGATCGGCCGGCGGCTCCGGCGGCTCGTGAACGGTGAAGGCTGCCACGTCGTGACCCCCGGCCAGTCTGAAAAGCGTGCGTACGATCATCCCTACAGCGTTCCCTTGGTCGACGGTATGCGCCCGGCCTGTCTCGGGTCGAGCTCTACCGCCCGACGCAAGGCGCGGGCCAATCCCTTGTAGCATGTCTCGGCGATATGATGGTTGTTGTCGCCGGAAAGTGTCTCGACATGGCACGTAATGCCGGCGTTCATCACGAAGGCCTGGAACCATTCGCGGAACAATTCGGTATCCATGTCGCCGACCTTGTCGCGACTGAACTCGACCTTCCAGACGAGGAACGGGCGGCCCGAGACGTCGACGGCGACGCGGGTCAGCGCCTCGTCCATGGCGAGGTGGCAGTCGGCATAGCGGGTGATGCCGGTCTTGTCGCCGAGCGCCTGACGGAAGGCTTGGCCCAACGCGATGCCGGTGTCCTCGGTGGTGTGGTGGAAGTCGATGTGCAGGTCGCCCTCGGCCCGGAGCGAAATGTCGATCAGCGAATGCCGGGCGAGTTGTTCCAGCATGTGATCGAGAAAGCCGACCCCGGTCTTGATGTCGTAGGCACCGGTGCCATCGAGATCGAGGCTGAGCGAGATTTTGGTCTCCTTGGTGTTGCGCTCGATCGTGGCAGTGCGGTGCGTCGTGGCGGTCAAGGGGCGCGGTCCTTCGGCTCGGAATTCGATGCCTGCGGTGTTCGTCACAGGCTCGTCATGGGTTTATCAGGTCGGTTGATGCTCTGCCAGCCTCCCGGGGTTCGCGGGCGCACTTGCGCTGACGGGCTGCCGATGCCTTAACTCCGTGAAAGTTCCGAATGGGAGGGCGCCATGGCACCACGCGCTGAAATGCACTCGGCCGAGAGCTGGCATGCGACGACGATCCTGACCGTCCGCAAGGGCGGGCGCGTCGTCATCGCCGGCGACGGACAGGTCAGCCTCGGCCAGACCATCATCAAGGCCAATGCGAAGAAGGTCAGGCGCATCGGCCGCGGCGACGTCATCGGCGGGTTTGCCGGCGCGACCGCCGATGCCTTCACGCTGTTCGAGCGGCTGGAAACCAAGCTGGAGCAGTTCCCCGGCCAGCTGATGCGGGCCGCCGTCGAATTGGCCAAGGACTGGCGCACCGACCGCTATCTGCGGCGGCTGGAAGCCATGATGATCGTGGCCGACGCCGAGGTGACGCTCGTACTGACCGGAACCGGCGACGTCTTGGAGCCCAACGACCACGTCATGGGCATCGGCTCGGGCGGGAACTACGCCCTGGCGGCGGCCCGCGCGCTGCTCGACCAGCCGCTCGACGCCGAGGCGATCTGCCGGAAGGCGATGAAGATTGCCGCCGACATCTGCGTCTATACCAACGAGAATGTGGTGGTGGAGAGCCTGGAGTCGCGCAAGTCATGACGCCGAAGCGTCCAGACACGCCGCACTCGAAACACGGGGAGACATGGCCATGGAGCCGGAGTTCTGGCACGAGCGCTGGCGGAAGGGCGAGATCGGCTTCCACCAGGAGGCCCCTCATCCCGCGCTCGCCAAGCATTGGCCGAGCCTCGGCGCGCCGCAGGGTGGCCGCGTGCTCGTGCCCCTGTGCGGCAAGAGCCACGATATGCACTGGCTGGCACGCAGCGGCCATTCCGTCGTCGGCGTGGAGTTGAGCCCGCTGGCCGTCGACGCGTTCTTTTCGGAAGCCGGTCTTGCCCCGACGCGGCGGGCCGAGGCCGCCCACGAAGTCGTGACGCACGCCCCCTATGACCTCTGGTGCGGTGATATTTTCTCGCTCCGGCCGGCTCAACTCCCGGACATCGCCGCCGTCTACGACCGGGCGAGCCTCATCGCCCTGCCGCCGGCCATGCGGTCACACTATGCGGGTTGGCTGGCAGCAGCCATCGCGCCCGGCACGCCGGTGCTGTTGATCACGTTCGCCTACGACCAATCCGAGATGAACGGGCCGCCGTTCTCCGTCACCGATGCCGAAGTTCACGCGCTGTTTTCTGCTGATTTCGACATCGACCGACAGGCGGCCAACGATGTGTGGGCAAGCGAGCCTGGACTGAGGAAGCGGGGACTGACGGGCCTGACCGAGAGCGTCTACACCTTGCGCCGCACGCGCGACTGAGCTTGAAGACGGCATCGGCGAGGACAATGGAACAAGGATCGGGGCCCGCTATGCCGCTCTCTCCCACGTCGAAGCCCCGACCGATCCTCATGGTGGTAGCCGCCGCACTGGTCGATTCCGACAACCGCGTGCTGATCGCGCGCCGCCCGGAGGGCAAGAGCCTTGCGGGATTGTGGGAGTTTCCCGGTGGCAAGGTGATGGACGGGGAGACGCCCGAGCGGGCGCTCGTGCGGGAACTGGAGGAGGAACTCGGTATCGACGTCTGCGAGGGGTGCCTCGCCCCGTTCACCTTCGCCAGCCACACCTACGAGACGTTCCACCTGCTGATGCCACTCTACCTGTGCCGCAAGTGGGAGGGCGAAATCACCCTGCGCGAGCATCCCGAGATTGCCTGGGTCAAGGCGAGCCGGCTCGGCAAGTATCCGATGCCCCCCGCCGACCTGCCGCTCATTCCCATGCTGCGGGATCTGCTGGGGTAGACGCTGAACGGCGCGCGTCTCAGGCCGCGACTGCGACCCGAACGTCCAGCGTGCGAGCCTCGACGGCGCCGGGGCTGGCCAGGATCAATTGCTGCGGGGCCACCGCCTGCCAACCGTCGCGCGTATCGTCGAGAGGCTCGGAGACGACCAGCATACCCTCGCGGTCGGACATGGCGCGGGTATAGAGCGTCGGCGGCTCGGGATCGCTCGCATAGCGCACGGCATAGACCCGATCGCCCTTGGTGAAGGCCGCCGTGAACCGCAGCGGTTCCTCGATGCCGGCCGCGAGCATCTGTCCCAGCACCTCGCCAAGCGTGCGCTCGACCGCACCGGCCGGGTCCGTCTCAAGCCCATTCGCCAGCATCAGCAGAAATATCAGCTCGCTGTCGGTCGTGCCTTGGCGGTGCTCGAACAGATCGTCCGGGATCAGGTGCTCGAGCCGTCGCTTGAGGCGATGATAGCCGCCGATCTGCCCGTTGTGCATGAACAGCCACGGGCCAACTGCGAACGGGTGGCAATTCGAGCGCGTCGAGGACGTGCCGGTGGAGGCGCGGACATGGGCAAAGAACAGCCGCGAGCGGATCTGGTGCGCGATCGACAGCAGGTTCTCGTCACTCCACGCCGGCCGGATATCGCGGAACACGCCCGGCCGCGCGCGCTCGCCATACCAGCCGAGGCCGAAGCCGTCGCCATTGACGTCGGTGCGCGATTCCCGCGCGTGGTGGCTCTGCTGCACCAGCGACTGGCAGGGCAGCGAGACGAACGTCTCCAGGAAAACCGCATCCCCGACATACGCAAGCCAACGGCACATGGCGCCAGTCCCTCCTCGACGCTGCAGGCGGATGCGTACACTACCAGACGCTTTTATGGGCCGAATTTCGACGGGCGGGAAGGTCGTTAGCCGACACTCAGAGTTTCCGCTCCGGCACGCCCAGGGCATCGGCCAGTCGGGCTTGCGCCGAGCCGGGCCGTAGCGGCTTCTGCTGGCTCTCATGAGGAGCCCAGGCGGTCAGCGTCAGGATCTCGAAGGTCGCGCGGACCCGGCCGCCGGGCATCCCGTAGAGATCCGCATAGACTTCAGCTGCCCGCATCAGCAGTCCGCGCGTGACCGGCACCCGACGGCGGGCGGTCAGCGGGTTTGCAGCAGCCATCGCCTTCAATTCGGCAAACAGTGCCAGCGGGGTGGCATAGGTCACCTCGACCACGTCGCGGTCGAC
>JBGSQO010000188.1:0-25100 GCA_041738055.1 Filomicrobium sp. | reverse complement strand
ACTGCCGCCGTCGAGCGTATCGTTGCCCAGCCCCCCGGTGAGCGCGTCGGTGCCGGCCTCGCCAATCAGCGTATCGTTGCCGTCGCCACCGTCGAGGATATCGTTGCCATCCCCGCCATAGGCCGTGTCGGTGCCGGCCTCGCCCCACAGCGTGTCGCCGCCCGATCCGCCGATGAGATTGTCGGTGCCGGTGCCGCCGTACAGCACGTCGTTGCCGGAGCCGCCGTCGAGACTGTCGTTGCCGGCGTCGCCATACAGCGTGTCGCCGTTGTTGCCGCCGCGCAGGATGTCGAAGTTGCCGCCGCCGTACAGAATGTCGTTGCCATCCCCGCCATCGATCTCGTCGGCCCCGGAACTGCCGCTGATGGTGTCGGCACCAGCCAGGCCATTTATCAGATCCCAGCCCGAGGTGCCGGTGAGCGTGTCATTGCCGGCCGTGCCCGAAATCACCGTCACCGGATTGATGGTGATTGCCACGACCGCCGTTGCCGTGCCGCCCGAAGCATCGGCCACCTCGTAGGTGAACGAGGCCGCCCCGCTCTCGCCGGGATCGCCGGTGAACGTGATGCTGAGCCCGTCGCTCGCAAGCACGGCGGTCCCACCGCTCGACGCCACCACCGCCGTGATTGCCAGATCATCGCCGTCGGGATCGTCGTCGTTGGCCAGCAGTTCGGCGGCACTGAGCGTCAAGCTGCGATCCTCGGCCATCTCATAGCCGACGTCATCCACGGCAACGGGTGCGGAGTTGTCGGGGATCGCGATGAATTCGGCCACCGCCGAGCTGAGCTGTCCTGACGGGTCGGCGATCGTGTAGGTGAAGCTGACGCTGCCGTCGGTGCCCGCGGGCAAGACAAGCCGGATGTTGCCGTCGGGTTCCAGGCTGACCGTGCCGACGCTGGCATCGGCGACCGCGACGAGGGTGATGGCCTCGCCGTCGAGGCTGATGTCGTTGGCGACCAGCGCCGCAAACGGGATCACGACGTCGCTGCCTTGGATCGCCAGCCCGCTGTCGCCTGTTGCGATCGGCGCGGGATTGGCGACGAGCCCTTGCACGGCCGCCAGCGCCTCGAGTTCGGCGCGCGCCCACACGAGCCCATCGTCGAACGTGACGCGGTCGATGCCGGCCCCGGGTGCTGTGAAGAACTGATCGATCTCGATGCGACCGCCGCCATCGAGCAGCAGCAAGAGGTCGTCGACGTTCGTGGCCAGTCGCAGTGCGGAGACCTCGGCCGGCGTCAGCCCGGTCAACAGCAGCGTGTCGATATCGGCCGCACTTCCGCTGTCGGCGATCGTGTCGTCGCCTTCACCCTTGGCATAAATGTAGGTGTCGGCGCCCTCGCCGCCGTCCAGCACATCACTGCCGACGCCACCCGCCAGAATATCGTCGCCGCCCGCGCCTGTGAGCAGGCTGTCGGCCTCACTCCCGAGGATGGTATTGGCCAGACCGTTGCCGATGCCAGCGACCGCCTCGTCCACCAGCGTCAGGTCCTCGACGTTGGCGGCCAGCGTATGGTCGACGCTGGCGATGACGCTGTCGCGTCCTTCACCGGCGACCTCGACGACGACATCGCCCGCGCTCTCGACGACGAAGGTATCGTTGCCACGACCACCGCTCAACTGATCGGCCCCCGCGCCGCCGTCCAGCGTGTCGTTGCCGTCCTGGCCGATCACCGTGTCGTCGCCGGCGCCTGCGTCGATATCGCCACCCGTCGCGGCTGCCGTGATGATGTCGTTGCCCGCCGTGCCCGATGCGGCCACCGGCTCGTCGTCCCCCTGGTTCTCGTTGGGGTTGGTGGTGGGGGCGGCGGGCCGGTCGTCGAGCCCGGGCAGCAGGATGCCACCATTGGTCAGCGCCAGCACGCCGTCGTCGTAGTCGGCGTAGGAGTATGCCGAGCTGCCATCCGGCAATTGCACGATGCTGCCCGCGCCGAGTTCGTGGAACGTGATGCCGAGGTCGCCCTCCTGGAAGTCGGTGACCCGCACCCGCGTCGCCGTCTCGCTGAGGAGATTTGCCGTATGCACCGTTCGCGTCGTGCCGACGTCGTCGAGAAGCTCGACGAAGTCGATCGGCTCGCCGCGCAGGAGCGTGACGACGAGGTCGTTGCCCTGCATCTCGTACATGATGGAGCCCGCGAAATCGATGACGCCCGACAGCAGATCAGTCCCCACCAGCGTGTCCTGCTGGAGCTGCCAGGCGAAGAACAGCTGCCAGCCGTTGTCGCGCATGTCGGCAAAGCTGCCGAGCCCGCCGAGCAGCGGCAGCAAGGACGAGGTCTCGACGTCGCCGCCATCGGGATTGAAGTAGTTGTAGGGCACGAACAGCCGGTCGTCGGCCTCCGCGTCCTCGATCACGAGTTCGACCCCGGCGATGCTGCCCGACATGTTGGAGAGCACGAAGTCGTCACTGCCCGCCCCACCGCGCGCCAGCGTCGTGGTCAGTCCGGAGATGATCTGGTCGTCGCCCGCACCGCCCTCGATGACCGTGCCGTAGCTGCCCTCGGCACTGCCCGCGCTGCCGTCGACGAGCCGGGCGTCGATGACGTCGTCGCCGTTACCACCGTTGGCGCCGCGATTGCTGGCCGACAGCGTGATCCGGTCATCGCCCGCCGTGCCGGTGATGAACTCGACATTCTCGAACCACAGCCCCTTGCCCTCGGCACTGCCGTCGGCCGTCGTCACGAACAGCGCACCCGGCGCCGCGGTCGTGATCTCGAGGCCGCTTTGCATTTCGGAAAAGTCGATCTCGTCGCCGCGGCTGGTCCCGCCGTCCTGGGCTCCCAGGTCGAAGCTGAGGCCCTCCTCGACGAAGTTGACGTCGTCGCTGAACTTCAGCCGGTCGGTACCCTCGAGCCACTTGAGTTTCTCGATCGAGATGAGCCAGTCGACGCCGCCGTTGTGGGTGACCACGTACTTGGGCAGGACGTGGGGAACGTGTTGGCTGAAGCGGTCGACGTAAATATCGCCTGCACCCTCGTAGATCAGCGTGTCGGTACCGTCCCTGCTGTAGTCGAGCATGGACTGGCCGCCATGGTAGATATTGAAGCCGTTCGAATAATAGAACGTGTCGTCGTGCTGCCCGCCGAAGAAGCGCTCAGTGCCCGACGGCGAGTTGGTGCCCCGGAACGTATCCTCCCCATAACCGCCATACAGCGATTGAAAGCCGTCCGTTATACTCATCGTGTCGTCGTCGGGGGTGCCGAGCAGTGTCGCCCCGCCCGGCGATATGCGCATGCCGAACGGGATGTTCCCCGATAGGCTCGTGCGGCTGTAGTGCAACAGCGAGGCGACCACGGAGGTCGAGTTGATGAGGCTTTGCACCGTTCCGGGAATGACGAACGACTGGTAGGGAAAGGCCTGCTCCTCGATCTCGCGGGCGAAATGCGCCATCGTCTCCCAGGCGCTGAACGGATCGAGGAACGGCAAAGCGCGGCTGCCCCGCTGCTGCGGCGTGCCGATCTCGCCGACAAGTTGGGCGTCGTCGGGAAACTGCAGTTCGCCGTCGACGGTCACCGGATTGGCGTCGGCGAGCGTGGTGCGTCCGTCCGTGCCGATGACACCGAGAATGGGACCGAGCCCCTTGGGTCCGAGGTCGCGCGTTCCCTCGATCACCCACCATTCGGCTTGATCGGCGGTGCTGGACCCGGTCGGCTGATAGACGAGCTGCAGATGGTCGAAGCCGAACGTGCCGAGGTTCCAGACCTTGATGGGAACCCACTCGATGCGTACGCGCGCCATGATGCGCTCCTATGTCTGTTCGATACGTTGGAGGGAAAGTCGACGGAGTGAAAAGTGAGGGATGGCCGCCGCCAACGGCGCACGCAGAAGTGGAGGGCGCGCAGTCGGAGGAAAGTTCAGCGAGCCGCATCCGGATTGGCCCGGCACGATGCCGCGGCGGGACAGCGGCCGATCCGCTTACGGTCGTCCAGACGGCGGCCCAACGGCCCTCTGCCCGACGCCCACAGATTGCACACTAACGGCAATAGCACCTCCAAACAACCTTGGGTTGCAGAAGTCGACACACCAATTTCGTCTCAGGGCACGAGCGATCTCGCCAGGACCAGCCCCCGTCCAAGTGGATCCGTGCAAAGCACTTACCCGACCCGTCAACAGCCATGCCATCAGAACATCTGTATCAATAAGATACACACAAGTTGAAGTTGCGCGAGGCTCAGTGTCCGTCGCGACAAGCAAACCAGTTTTTCAAGAATCGAAAAATATCTGACAATCCGTTCAAAAACAATAGCTTGCCTTAAAGAGACGGACGCCGGGCCCGGTCGGCGCTAAGGCCCGTCGTGACCACCGCTGCTGCCGTCGAGAATGCTGTCGAAATCGATCTTCGACACCTCGATGACCGCCTGCGTGCGCGAGGCGACATTGAGCTTGCGCAGGATCTCCGACACGTGCGCCTTGACCGTCGTCTCCCCCACATCCAGCGCGTAGGCGATCTGCTTGTTGAGCAGGCCCTGCCGCAACATCTGCAGCACACGCAGCTGCTGGGGCGTAAGCGTCGCGAGACGGCGGACGAGTTCGGCCCCCGCGGCGTCCTCTCCGCTCTCGTTCGGCGGCGCGTAATCGCGCGGCAGCACGACCGAGCCGTTCATGACGTCGCGGATGGCGTCCGCCAGTTCGCCCTTGCGGACCGACTTCGAGATGTAGCCGGCCGCGCCATGCATCATGGCCTGATGGATGATGCGCGGATCCTCGTGCGCTGAGACGATCACGATGGGCAACCGCGGGTAGTGCGTCCGCAGTTCCAGGAGGCCATCGAACCCGCGTGTACCGGGCAACGACAGATCGAGCAGAATGAGATCGAACGGCTCCCGCTTGGCAATCGACTCGCGCGCCGAAGCGATGGAGCCGGCTTCGACGATCTCCGCATCCGGATAGGCCGATTGGATGGCCGCGTGGATCGCGCCGAGAAACAGCGGATGATCATCCACCAGCAGGAATCTCGGTGCCATGGCCGCCGCCTCCCAAACTTGTAACGCAGGATGTGTGCTCCCGCTTGTCATGTTTTTTCGTCCGCAGTGTCACAGAGCTGCGACAGTCTGACAAGATGCGGGGGCCGGCGCTTGCACGCCCGCCCCCGCCATTTTCGTCCTCGAAGGGTTGGACGATCAGTTGGCGGCCATCTTCTTTGGCAGCTTGAACGTCCACACCATGCCGCCCTGGTTCAGGTTGGCGACGGTCTTGGCGACCTCACCACCCCACAGCGGAACAGCGCCACCCCAGCCGGAAACGATGGTGATCAGCTGCTCGCCGTTCTCTTCCCAGGTGACGGCCGAGCCGACGATGCCCGAGCCGGTGTTGAACGACCACAGCTCCTTGCCGGTCTTGTCGTCGAGCGCCTTGAAGTCGCCTTCGGGCGTTCCGTAGAACACGAGGCCGCCGGCCGTCGTCATCACGCCGCCCCACAGCGGAGCCTTGTTCTTCACCGACCACACGATCTTGCCGGTCGCCGGATCCATGGCCTTCAGCGCGCCGATGTGATCATCGAACACCGGCTTGATGGTGAAGCCGGCGCCCAGGTAGGCCGCGCCCTTCTTGTAGGTGACGGGCTCGTTCCAGATGTCCATGCCCCACTCGTTGGAGGGGATGTAGAACAGCTTGGTGTCGGGCGAGTAGGCCATCGGCATCCAGTTCTTGCCGCCGAGGAAGCTCGGCACCGCGAACACGGAACCACCCTTCTTGCCGTCGGCCGACTTGGTCGGATCGCCCGGACGGTTGTCGGGGACGTAGATCGGACGGCCGTTGTCATCCAAGCCCTTGGCCCACGTGATCTTCTCCACGAACGGCGCCCCGCGCACGAACTTGCCGTTCTCGCGGTTCAGCACGTAGAAGAAGCCGTTACGGTCGGCTGTGGCGGCGAGCTTCTGATCGCCGAGGTTGAACGAGACGACCTCGTTGACGCCATCGAAGTCCCAGCCGTCGTTCGGCGTCGACTGGAAGCCCCACTTGATATCACCGGTGTCCGGATCAAGGGCAATGCGCGAGCACGACCACTTGTTGTCGCCCGGGCGCATGTGGCTGTTCCAGGGCGCCGGGTTGCCGGTGCCGACGAAGATCGTCTTGGTCTCGGGGTCATAGGTGCCGCCGAGCCAGGTGGCCGCGCCGCCGGTCTTCCACAGGTCGCCCGGCCAGCTCTCGTTCTTCTTGCCGGTCATGGTCGAGTCCTTGCCGCCGAGCGTGCCCATGTGGCCCTCGACAGTCGGACGCGACCACACCATCTCGCCGGTCTCGGCATTGCGGGCTTCCACGCGGCCAACGACGCCGAACTCACCACCCGAGACGCCGGTGACGAGCAGCGCGCCGTGCTTGGAGGGAACGATCAGCGGGGCAGCCGTGTAGGAGTAGCCGGCCTTGAAGTCCTCGATCGTCTTCGACCACTTCACCTTGCCGGTCTTGGCGTCGAGCGCGACGAGCTTGGCATCGAGCGTGCCGAAAATGAACATGCCGCCGATGAGGGCGCCGCCACGGTTGATCACGTCGCAGCACGGCAGGATGCCCTCGGGCAGACGCGCGTCGTACTGCCAGAGTTCACGGCCGGTCTTGGTGTCGATGGCCCAGGCGCGGCTGTAGGAGCCGGTGATGTACATCACGCCGTCCTTGATGAGCGGCTGGGTCTCCTGGCCGCGCATCTTCTCGCCGCCCAGCGACATCGCCCAGGCCGGAACGAGGCTGCCGACGTTCTCGGTGTTGATCGTCTTGAGCGGGCTGTAGCGCTGGCCCTGCGGCCCGATGCCGTTGGAGACGACGTCGCCCGGCGTCTTGGCGTCGTTGATGATGTCGTCGACGGTCACGTCGGCGAGCGAGGGCTGTGCGAGCGCGAACGAAAGCGCCAGCGCGCTCGCCGTCGCGATCCATTTCCAGCTGGTCATGAAAGTCCCCTTGGTTGGTTTCTGGGCCGCAACCCTCGTTTGGGTCCGCACGGGAAGCGCGAACTGGGGCGCGAAGCCGCTGCGACGTTATCGCACTGCCTTGGGGTCGCTAATTGCCAAATAGTACATACTGCCGAGGGGCGAGCAGCTCCGATCATTCCGGAATAAAATCAATAGAATGGATTGTCACAACGGCGGACGGCTCAGGTCGAATTCGACTTCCGGAGGAGACGCCGACCCCGCCAGCAAGCTCCCATCTACGCAATCCAGGCTTCTCGAAACCAGCAGGACAGACTTCTGCCATCTTCGCTGGACGTCCTCAGTCGGCGACCTGATCCACCCGCGGCCACTGCCCGGCTTCGAGCCGGGGGTAGAGGTGCATGACGGAGCGCTGGAACTCGTACCGGGCGAGCGCGACCTTACCGGTCCAGGCCGGCAGCGGCTCGGCCATGGCTTCCGTCATCGAGAGCCCGCGCTCAAAGGCTCCGCCGATCCGCTCCTCGATCATGGCGAGCCAGTCGAGCGTCTGTCGCACGGCTCGGGTCCCAGCTTCGGCCGGCCCATGTCCGGGCACCAGCACGCCCCCGCTCTGGCCCAGGGTCGCAAGACTGCTGCGCCAGCGGGAGAGGTCCGCGTGCGGCGTTGTCGGCGCCCGGTCGAGGAAGGCCAGATCGCCGGAAAACATCACGCCGCTCGTCTCGTCGACGATCACCAGATCGCTGTCGGTGTGACCGCCCAACGTGATGAGCCGCAGCCGGCGCCCGCCGATCTCCTCCACCGGCCAGCCGTTCTCGCCGACCGGCACGACGCGCCCCGGCATCACGACCTCGGTGCCGCGCATCCAGTCGCCAGCTGCGTGATACATGGCGGACGCGAAATCCTCGCCGAGCTTGGCCAATCCGTCGATCACGCCCTTGGGAGCCGCGATCGTGTTGGCGGCGAACGCCTGGTTGCCGAATACGTGGTCGGGATGGAAATGCGTGAGGTAGCCGCGCGCGACGGGCTTGCCCGTCAAGTCGCCGGCGAGTTTGCTCAGGGCCTCTCCGAAGCGTTTCGATGGCCCCGTATCGATGACGATGGCGCCGTCGCGGCTGTCGAGAATGCCGATATTGGCGATGGCCCCACCGTTGCCGCTGGTGATGGCTTCCTGGGCGCCGAACACAACCCACACGCCGTCGGCGACCCGCTGCGGCTTCAAGGTGTAGGACAGCGGGCCCGCGCTGGCCTCAAACACCGGCAGCAGCGCCGCGAGTGGCAATCCGCCGATCAGCGCCCCCGTTCCAGCTAGAAGCCGTCGGCGGTCGATCCTGTCTGCACGCGTCGTCATCAAACGATCCTGGCCGCCATCAGCGCGTCGTGGTCGCCGCAGCCGGCAGCGCACTCTGCTTCCAACCGGCCGGGATCTTGGCGCGGTACTCGCTGCCGTTGTTGTCGCGCCCGTTGACCTCGAGCACCGTATCGGCGATCGGCAGCCTGACCTCGAGCGTCACCGTCGGGTCCTCCGACACCGGCTCGAAGAGTTCGAGCCCCGCGAGCGGTGCTCCCGAGGAACTGCGCATGTCCAGCCGCTCGATGAAGAACGCCGGCGTGTTGTCGCGGGCCAACCCCGTATCCATGGGATGACGGACGCGCAGCCTGACACGGGCCGAGCCGTCCGCCTGCCGCCACACGCGCCCTTGGGTCTGGCCGACCGTATCCGACCAACTTGCAACCCCTCGCGCGACCGCGGGAGCCGAGCATCCGCCGCCGGCTGCATCGAGGTAGACGCTGCCCACGTGCCAGACGCCATCGGCCGTTAGCGCGGCGGCCCGGACGGGCGTGCCCTGCTCGACCTTCATGCGGAAACCGATGAACGGCTGCGCCGCTGTCGGCGTCAGGGTCAGCACCTGCTGGATCGGATTGAGATCGGCGATGACGATGAGCTTCCTCACGCCCTCGACCCCACGCGCATCGACCGTCACCGGGACCTGCGCCTGATTTTCGACGACGGTCGGCACCGTGACCTTGACGCGGTCATCATGCACGATGGTCGCACCAGCGAAGAACTTGGCCTCGATCTCCGACCACATCACCGAATTCAACGGATCTGCGACCGTCTCGGCCACCGCCGGTCCGGACGCGACGCAAAAGCTCAGCGCAGCTGCACTTATGAGTGCCGTAGTCGCCCGAAACATGCCGCACGCCTCCATGATCCGTGATCATCCGCGACTTTCGCATGCTTCGACACGTCGGTCGAGGTCTGCATCGCGCGGAAGACGTGCACCATAGTACAAGAGGATGCGGCGCACGGCGGCCGGCTCTCGGAACGAGAGTCGCCGTGCGCAAACCTAAAAAGTCGGTGGCGGCACGAGGCTGACCCCGTGCTTGGCGAAGATCGCCTTCAGCTCTCCCGAGTCGCGGAGTTCGCGCAGCGCCTTCGCCAAAGCGTGGCCGAGGTCTCGGCTGTCCTCGGCCACCGCCATGCCGATCGTCCATTGCGATTTCAGCGTCGGTGCCATCTCGGTCTTCAGGTAGCGCACGCGGAACGGCGCCCCTTTGAGGGCCGACTCCAGTTCCGAGCGCGTCCCCATGATGCCGACGCTTTCGCCCGCCAGGAAATTCTCGACCGCGCCCGCGAGCTTCGTGAACGGGCTGACGTTGTTGCGGAAAGCGCCCTCCTGCGTGAAGGCCAGATGATAATGCGCCGCCGTCGAGAACTTCACAGCGACCTTCTTCTCGCGGAACACCTCGACACCGGCCGTATCGCCGACCGCGTCGGCGTTGAGCGCGACGACGGTCTCCTCGTGATGATAGGGGTTGGTGAATACAGCCAGCGGGTTGCGCGCAACCAGGACCCGGTCCATCGGCACGTGTAGCATCACGTCGCCCTTGAGGCCGCCGGTCCGCGGTCCCTGCCAGATGTTGGAGCGGACGTCGTCGTCGACCTCTTCACCCGCGGCACGCACGAGAATATCCGGCTTGACGCCGAGCTTGGCGGCAAGCGCCCGGCCGACATCGACATCGACGCCGACCGCATCCGCGTTGCTCTCGCCCGATGAGAATGGCGCGTTGTCGTAGTAAACGACGACCCGCAGCACGCCCGAGGCAACGACATCATCGAGAGGGCGCGCCGTCGCGCCCGCGCCGGCAAGTAAGATAGCCGCGACCATCGAGATGGCCGCGGCTCGCGCGACGAGCGCGCCTGATCGGGGTCGAGAAGGACGCATCCGCGCGCTAGTCATCAACTGTCGTCGTGCTTGAATTCGATGTAGGCGCGGATCGCCCACATGGCTTCCTGGCTGATGATGCCCTCGAAGGCCGGCATCTTGGTCACGCCGTTGATGGTGGCGCCACGGCGGATGCGTTCCATGAACCACTCGTCGCCCGTATCGCCCTTTTCGAGATAGCGCAGGTCAGGCGCCAGTCCGCCGGAGATCACCTCCAGGCCATGACAGCGAGCACAGTTCTGATTGTAGCCCGAAGAGCCGATGTTGATGGCCGTCTGATTGCCCCGATAAGGGTTCGACGGCCGCCAATCGTCGCCTAGCGGATCGAGGCCCTTCGTGTCGATCGGCTGCGGTGTGACATCGCCATGCGCGAGCACGTGCGCCACGCCGCCTGCGAGCACCGACGCCGCAAGACAAGACACCATGACGATGTGCGAAAACTTCATTCGCGGCTCTCCCTGTTTCCACCATGTTGGTTGGATTGCAGGCACTCTATGTCGCAGCGGGTCGCCTTCTGAATTGCCAAATAGTGCTAGTGTCCCGTCTCCGAAGTTCGCCTCCACTCTGCGGCGACCACCTGAGCGAACTTCGGAGACATAAGGGACACTAGAATCATAGAGTTGCTAGTGTGATTCAGATTCAGAAGTTCGCTCGTTACCTAGCCGCAGGTGGTGGCGAACTTCTGAATCATCACACTAGGCAAGAATTCCCGAAGTGGCTGGCCGACAAGCCCGTTCTGCACCTGTAACTTCGTACCATAGTGCAGTTTAACATCCCGCCAGTCTGCCTAGACTGCCGGTCGCAAAGGGTCACCAAAAGACGCCGGTCTCGGGAGGTTTCGGCACGCCGGCCGCGCCACCTTGCGCCCGGACGAATGACCCGCCAGAGGGATGGACCGAAATGACCGTGCTGCGCAGCCTCCTTGCCTCCGGCCTGCTGCTTGCCTCGCCCGCACTCGCCGCCCACGAGGTTTACGTCTCCAACGAGAAGGACAACACCGTCTCCATCATCGACACCCGCTCGATGAGCGTCGTGCGCACGCTGGACGTCGGCATTCGCCCGCGCGGCGTTACGTTCTCTCCGGATTTCAAGCACTTCTACGTCTGTGCCAGCGACAGCGACGCCGTCCAGGTGTTCGATACGGCCACCGGCAAGCACCTCCACGACCTGCCCTCCGGCGATGACCCAGAGCAGTTCGCCGTCTCACCCGACGGCCGTCGCCTGTACATTGCCAACGAAGACAACGCCGTCACCACCATCGTCGACATCGAGACGCGCAAGGTCGTCGCCCAGGTCGACGTCGGTATCGAGCCGGAGGGTATGGCCGTCTCCCCCGACAACCGCTTTGCGGTGACGACTTCGGAGACGACCAACATGGCCCACATCATCGACACGGCCACGCATCAGGTCATCGCCAACGTCCTGGTCGACCAGCGCCCGCGCCATGCCGAGTTTACCAAGGACGGCAAGAAGCTCTGGGTGTCCTCCGAGATCGGCGGGACGGTTTCCATTATCGATGTGGGAACCTGGCAGATCGAGAAGGTGCTGAACTTCCCCGTGACCGGCCTGACCCCCGATCAGGTGCAGCCCGTCGGCATCAAGATGACCCGCGACGACAAGACGGCCTTTGTCGCGTTGGGGCCGGCGAACCGCGTCGCCGTCGTCGATATGGCGACCTATGAGGTCAAGAAGTATATCCTCGTCGGCCAGCGCGTCTGGCACTTGGCTTTCACGCCGGAAGAAGACAAGCTGTTCACGACGAATGGCGTCTCGAACGACGTGACGGTGATCGACGTGCCGAGCTTGAAGCCGGTGAAATCCATCACCGTCGGCCGCTATCCCTGGGGTGCTGCCGTCCGTCCCCTGCCGTGAGGACCCGCGCGTGCGCTTGAGACCGCTTCGCTTGCTGTTGGGGCTCACCCTGCTCTGCCCATCGCTCCTGAGCGCTGAGCCTTCCGACTTCGATCCCGGCACCGGCTACCGCACGGCCCACTACCGCGCCCCGACACCAGCCGATGTGCCCGGCGGCACGCGCATCGACATCGAGGCGCTCGACAAGCTGATGGCCACGGGCGACCTCGTCCTCGTCGACGTCATGCCGGTCACGGGCCGCGGCTACGACCCGGGAACCGGTCGCTGGCTCGCCACGAAAACGCACACTCATATTCCCGGCTCCATCTGGCTGCCCGACGTCGGCAAGGGCCGCATCTCCGACGACCTCGACCGCTATTTCCGCGACAACCTCGCGCGCCTGACCGGCGGGGATATGGCCCGTCCGCTGCTGATCTACTGCCAGTCGGATTGCTGGATGGGCTGGAACGCGGTCCAGCGCGCGGCCGCATATGGCTACTCGCACCTCTACTGGTACGCCGAGGGCATCGACGGCTGGCGCGATTACGAGCGGCCGGCGACCCCGGCGAGCCCCGTGCCCGTCGCCATCCGGCCGAGCACCTCGCTTCCCGGACTGCCTGGCACTTCGGCTGCCGAAAAGTGCCCACTGCGTGAGACCCGCTAATCCCCAATTCTGCAGGCTTTGCGTCCTTGGCAAAAATGCCGCGCAAGCGGAATTCCCGAATTTCAATTGATCGGAACTTTGGAGCCAGTGGTGCTGCCGCGCCGATCGCCGCCGCCCGCTCAACCCGCTGCGCCCAGCCCTCACCCTGGCAGCATCACCCGCCGGCTGCTGGCAACCATACCGAACAGCTCTTTTTCAGTTATGATCCGCTGAAAAGCGAATTAGGCTATCCTCAGTTGGACACAAATAGCACCCATGATTGAGGGGACGGCACTGAGAGGGGCAGAGCTCAGCGGCCAATTGATGCCGCGAGTCGTATTCCTCATATGATGGTGTGAACGCAGGGCTCGTTGGGGGTTCTGGCATGACGCGTGCCCGCCCCAAGGCCCATGGCAAACGAACGTGGAGGCGCTCTGGTTATGGGACTTTTTGAAAGCTTCGCGCAGAGCTTCGATGCGCGCCGGGAGACCCTTATGACCCTTCAGGAGTACCTGGAGGGCTGCCGCAACGATCCGATGATGTATGCCACCGCGCACGAGCGGCTGCTGGCGGCCATCGGCGAGCCGGTGTCGGTCGACACGTCCAAGGACCCGATCCTCGGCCGCGTCTTCATGAACCGCACGATCAAGACCTATCCCTCCTTCACCGAGTTCTACGGCATGGAGGAGACGATCGAGCGCATCGTCGCCTTCCTCCGGCAGGCCGCGCAGGGACTCGAGGAGCGCAAGCAGATCATGTACCTGCTCGGCCCCGTCGGCGGCGGCAAGTCGTCGCTGGCCGAGCGCATCAAGGCGCTGATGGAGGTGAAGCCCATCTACGTGCTGAAGGCCGGCGACGAGTTCTCGCCCATCTTCGAGAGCCCCCTGTCGCTGTTCGATCCCGAAACCATGGGTCCGATCCTGGAGCGGGACTACGGCGTCCCGCGCCGCCGCCTCACCGGCCAGATGAGCCCGTGGTGCCTGAAGCGCCTCGAGGAGTTCGGCGGCGACCTGACCAAGTTCAAGGTCGCCCGCCTGATGCCCTCGCGCCTGCGCCAGATCGGCATCGCCAAGACCGAGCCGGGTGACGAGAACAACCAGGACGTCTCCTCGCTGGTCGGCAAGGTCGACATCCGCAAGCTCGAGATGCACGCCCAGAACGACGCCGACGCCTACTCCTACTCCGGCGGCCTGAACCGCGCCAATCAGGGCGTGCTCGAGTTCGTCGAGATGTTCAAGGCGCCGATCAAGATGCTGCACCCGCTGCTGACGGCGACGCAGGAGGGCAACTACATCGGCTCCGAGAACATCGGCGCCATCCCGTTCACCGGCATCGTCATGGCCCACTCCAACGAGGCCGAGTGGCGGACGTTCAAGAACAACAAGACCAACGAAGCCTTCATCGACCGCATCTACGTGATCAAGGTGCCCTACTGCCTGCGCGTGCAGGAGGAGGTGAAGATCTACGACAAGCTCATCCGCAATTCCGAGCTGTCGAAGACCCCCTGCGCGCCCGGCACGCTCGACATGCTGGCGCGCTTCGCAGTGCTGTCGCGCCTGAAGCCGCACGAGAACTCATCGCTCTACTCCAAGATGCGCGTCTACGACGGCGAGAGCCTGAAGGAGACCGATCCCAAGGCGCGCACCATGCAGGAGTACAAGGACGCGGCCGGCGTCGACGAGGGCATGGAGGGCATCTCCACGCGCTTTGCCTTCAAGACGCTGTCGGCGACGTTCAACCACGACACCGAGGAGGTGGGCGCCGACCCGGTTCACCTGATGTACGTGCTGGAACAGTCGATCCGCCGCGAGCAGTTCCCCGACGATGTGCAGAACGCCTACATTGAGTTCATCAAGGCCGAATTGGCCCCTCGTTACGCCGAGTTCATCGGCAACGAGATCCAGAAGGCCTACCTCGAGAGCTACCACGACTTCGGCCAGAACCTGTTCGAGCGCTATGTCGACTACGCCGACGCGTGGATCGAAGACCAGGACTTCAAGGACCCCGACACCGGACAGCTGCTCAACCGCGAGTTGCTGAACCAGGAACTCTCCAAGGTCGAGAAGCCGGCCGGCATCGCCAATCCGAAGGACTTCCGCAACGAGATCGTCAAGTTCACGCTGCGCTCGCGCGCCCAGCATGGCGGCAAGAACCCGTCCTGGACGAGCTATGAGAAGATCCGCGAAGTGATCGAGCGGCGCATGTTCTCCCAGGTCGAGAACCTGTTGCCGGTGATCAGCTTCGGCTCCAAGCGCGACAGCGAGACCGAGAGGAAACATGGCGAGTTCGTCGACCGCATGGTGTCGCGCGGGTACACCGAGCGGCAGGTGCGGCGTCTGGTGGAGTGGTATATGCGTGTAAAGCAGTCAAGCTGAGGCACCACGTGAGCCTTCGGGGCGGCGCTGTCGGGGCGCCCCCCGAATCCGGCCCATGACAATCCGGCCCATGACCCGGCCAACCATCGAGCAGACGCAACGTGCACATCATCGATCGACGCCGCGATCCCAGCGGCAAGAGCCTTGCCAACCGCCAGCGTTTCATCCGCCGGTCGCGCGCCCTCGTGAAGCGCGCGGTCGAGGAAGCCACGCAGAAAAAGTCCATCAAGGACATGGGCCACGGCGGCGAGGTCTCGGTTCCCGCGGGCGGCGTCCACGAGCCGTCCTTCCGCCGCTCCGGCGAGGGCGGCGTCAAGGAATACGTGCTGCCCGGCAACAAGACCCACGTCGAGGGCGACCAGATCCCCCGTCCGGACGGCGGTGGCGGCGGCAGTGGCGGCTACGGCGGCGATGGCGAGGACGAGTTCCGCTTCGTCCTGTCCGACGAGGAGTTCATGGACCTCTTCCTCGAGGACCTGGAGCTTCCCGACCTCGCCAAGCGCCAGATCATGGGCGAGGAGCAGACCGAGCCGCGGCGCGCGGGCTATCGGACGTCCGGTCCGCCATCGGCGATCTCCATCCCGCGCACGATGAAAAACAGCCTGTCGCGCCGCATTGCGCTGCGCCGGCCGAGCCCCGATGAAGTCCAGGCCCTGGAGGACCGCCTCGCCGAGGAGGAACTGAGCGGCGCTTCGGAGGAGACGCTCGCCGCCACCCGCGCCGAGATCGCCCGCCAGCGCCGCCGCCTGACGGCCATTCCGTTCATCGACCCCATCGACGTCCGCTACCGCCGCTTCGACAACAAGCCAGTGCCCGTCGCCCAGGCCGTCATCTTCTGCCTGATGGACGTCTCCGGCTCCATGGACGAGCACCGCAAGGACCTCGCCAAGCGGTTCTACAGCCTGCTGTATCTGTTCCTGTCGCGGCGCTATCGGCGGGTCGAGGTCGTGTTCATCCGCCACACCCACGAGGCCAAGGAGGTGGACGAGGACACCTTCTTCCACAGCCCCGAGACGGGCGGCACCATCGTCTCCACCGCGCTCGAGGTGATGATCGGCGTTATCAACGATCGCTTCCCGGCGCGCGAGTGGAATATCTACGCAGCACAGGCATCCGACGGCGACAACCTGCCGACCGACAACCAGACCTCGGTGGCCCTCTTGAAGAACGTCATCCTGCCGATGTGCCAGTACTACGCCTATGTCGAGGTCGGCAGCGGCGAAGAGAGCCGCGGCGGGCGCTCGGGCGGCTCGGCGCTGTGGCGCAACTTCGAATTGCTGCTCGGTCCCGACGTGCCCATGGCCATGCGCCGGGTCAACGACCGCGCCGAGATCTACCCCGTTTTCCGCGAGCTGTTCGAGAAGAAGAGCGCGCGGTCTTCCGCAGCCAGTTGAGACCACGACTCGAGCCAGAGGACACCCGCGCGATGAGCCTGACGACCACGGCCACCAAGGGCCCCCTGCTGTACAAGGGCGCGGACTGGACCTTCGACACCCTCGGGCGCATCTACGATGCCGTCGAGAAGATCGGTCTGCAGGAACTGGGGCTGTCGATCTACCGCAATCAGATCGAGATCATCACCTCCGAGCAGATGCTCGACGCCTATGCGTCCACGGGCATGCCGCTGTTCTACAAGCACTGGTCGTTCGGAAAGCAGTTCGCCCGCAACGAGATGCTCTACCGCAAGGGCTATCAGGGGCTCGCCTACGAGATCGTGATCAACTCTGACCCCTGCGTCGTCTACATCATGGAGGAGAACTCCGCGACGATGCAGACGCTGGTGCTGGCGCACGCCGGTCTCGGCCATAACCACTTCTTCAAGAACAACTACGCCTTCAAGCAATGGACGGACGCGGCCGGCATTCTCGACTACCTGTCGTTTGCCAAGTCCTACATCGCCCACTGCGAGGAGCGCTACGGCGTTGCCGAGGTCGAGCGTCTGATCGACGCCGCGCACGCCCTGCAGAACCAGGGCGTCCATCGCTACCCCGGCAAGCGCTCGCTCGACCTGGGCTCCGAGGCGCGCCGCGAGCAGGACCGCCGCGCCCACGACGAGCGCATGTTCAACGACCTGTGGCGCACGGTTCCCGTTGGCCCGGCCAAGACCAAGCGCCGCACCGCCGACGACCGCCGCCGCGAGCTGCTGGGTCTGCCTGAGGAAAACCTGCTCTACTTCATCGAGAAGACCGCGCCGCGCCTGAAGCCCTGGCAGCGCGAGGTGATCCGCATCGTGCGCATCATCTCGCAATACTTCTATCCGCAGCGCCAGACCAAGCTGATGAACGAGGGTTGCGCCACCTACACCCACTACCAGATCATGACCCGGCTGCACGAGACCGGACAGATCGACGAGAGCGCGTTCATGGAGTTCCTGCACTCCCACACCAACGTCGTGACCCAGCCCGCCTATGACGACCGCCGCTTTGGCGGCATCAACCCGTATGCCTTGGGCTTTGCCATGATGCAGGACATCGTGCGGATCGTCACGACGCCGACCGCCGAAGACCGCCAGTGGTTCCCCGACATCGCCGGCCGCGGCGACCCCTATGCCGTACTGCGCGACATCTGGGCCAACTACCGCGACGAGAGCTTCGTTTCGCAGTTCCTGTCGCCGGCGCTGATCCGCTCGCAGGGGCTGTTCCTGGTCGTCGATGACGAGGACGAGGACGACCTGATGGTGGCCGCCATCCATGACGAGCGCGGCTACATGCGCGTGCGCCGCTCACTGTCGAACCTGTACGACGTCGCCCGCCAGGACCCGGACCTGCAGATCGTCGACGTCGACCTCGAGGGCGACCGCTGCCTCGAGGTGCGCCACGCGGTCAAGAACGGCCTGCATCTGGAGGAGCGCGACGCCCAGCGGGTGCTTGAGCATACGGCGAATCTGTGGGGCTATCCCGTGCGCCTCGTGGAAACCGACGACGACGGCGACGAACTGCAAGCCTACCACGCCGACCCGCGCCATCCGTTCATGTAGGGCGGGGACGGCAGGATGCCAACAGAGCGAAATTCTCCCCTAAGACCCAGCCTCGGACGGACGTCGCAGCCCCTTGGAGGATCTGCCTCCAAACCTCCGTCCCCGGCCATATCGGCGGCCAACGCTTGGCCAGCCGATGTTGGTCAGGCCATTGGAAACCCTGACTTTAACAATCCCCAGGACGGGTCCAGGGACTAGTCCCTGGTCGGGGTGCTCGAGGGGCGGAGAGCCCCTCGAAGGCCCAGGACTGCACCGGCTGCGTAGGCGGCTGGATAGTCAAGAAAGTCTGACGCCGCGCTCTCGGCAGGCCGGACGGTATGAGTGGGGCGAAACACCACACTCATTGATGGTTCAACGCAGCATGCGATAGAGGCCAGCGCCGTAGCCCGAGGCCAGTTCGTCGCACTCGATCGTGCGGTCCTTGTCGGTGTTGGCGAGGCGGAACAGGTTGATGGCGCGGCGCACCCACTCGCCACGGCTCAGCTTGCCGTCCTTGTTGCGGTCGGCGGCGACGAAGGCAGCGGTCGAGATGCGGCCGGCGGTCTCGTCCATCTCCAGCGTGCGGTCGCCGTCGTTGTTGATCGACTTGAACACAGCGAGCGCGCGACGGACGTTTTCGCCCATCGTCATGGAGTTGTCGCCGTCCGGATCGATGGCGTCGATGCGGTGCTTGCAGCTGTGGCCAGCCTGGACGGCCGGAACCGAGAGGCCGAGCACAGCAACGAGGCCGAGGGTAAGGGCGAGAAGCGCATTCTTCATGAGTGTCGTCTCCTTAGTGAAAGATATATTGCCGCGGACGTTAAATTTCCGAATGAGCCTTATCACCGCAAAATGCCGTTATCAAAACGTTTTTTGCACTGCGGTGAACGGGAGTTATCGGCAAGTGTCGAAATCGGAATGACGATTCGTTGCAGGGCTAACCCGCCAGCGCACATCGGATTTTCCAGGGATCCAGCGGTGGCTCACAGGCCGTCGAGGCGCACCGGAATGCCGGCTGCGGCCATGTGGCGCTTGGCCTCTCCGACCGAGTAAGTGCCGAAATGGAAGATCGACGCCGCCAGAACCGCCGAGGCATGGCCCTCGCGCACACCATCGACCAGATGATCGAGCGTGCCGACGCCGCCCGAGGCGATGACGGGGACAGCGACCGCGTCGGCAATCGCCCGCGTCAGGGCGTTGTCGAACCCCGCCTTGGTGCCGTCGCGGTCCATGGACGTGAGCAGGATCTCGCCGGCACCCAGGGCCACGACCTCGCGGGCGTAGGCAACCGCATCGAGCCCGGTCGGTTTGCGGCCGCCGTGGGTGAAGATCTCCCAGCGGGGAGCCTCGCCGTCGGCTGACACGCGTTTGGCGTCGATGGCGACGACGATGCACTGGGCGCCGAACTTCTCCGAGGCCTCCGCCACGAACGCCCGACGGGAAACAGCAGCCGTGTTGATCGAGACTTTGTCAGCGCCAGCCTCGAGGAGACGGCGGATGTCGGCAACCTCGCGCACGCCGCCACCGACCGTCAGCGGCATGAAGCAACGCTCGGCCGTTGCCTCGACGACGTGGAAGATCGTCTCGCGGTTCTCGTGGCTCGCCGTGATGTCGAGGAAGCACAATTCGTCGGCGCCGGCCGCATCATAGGCGCTCGCCGCCTCGACAGGATCGCCAGCGTCGATCAGGTCGACGAAGTTGACGCCCTTGACGACGCGGCCGTCCTTGACGTCGAGGCAGGGGATGATGCGGATTTTCAAGGTCATGAACGAGCCCTAGCAGGGCCCGACCAGCGTCGGCAAGAGGCAGCGCGGTTGGGTTCTCGCCGTTGTGGCCGGGAAGCTGGACTTCGAACAAGTGTGAAAAGCTGCGCACACGCGCACGCTTTACATGCCCAAACGTTGATCGTATGACTCAAGGTGGGTCGAAGTGCCTCACCTGACCGGTGGTCGCACCCGACACCCAAACAAGTATTCGTTTCGACGGCAGTTCTGGTGGACCACATTCCAGATTGGGTCTGGGGCAGGTCCATTTGGGAGAGGAACGATCTGATGAACATGCAAGTCTCGCGACGCCAGTTCCTGAAGGGAACGGGCGCGGGGGTTGCGGGTTCGGCGCTCGGAGCCTTCGGCTTCGGCGATGCTGAGGTGGCACTTGCTCAAGCAACACGCCCCTACAAGCTCGCCAAGGCCACCGAGACCCGCAACACGTGCCCCTACTGCTCCGTCAGCTGTGGAATGATCATCTACAGCCGCGCGGACGCCAAGACCGGCAAGGCCGATATCTTCCACATCGAGGGCGATACGGACAATCCGGTCAACCGCGGTACGTTGTGCCCGAAAGGCGCCGGCGCCCTCGACTTCATCAAGTCCAAACAGCGCGTCACCGAGCCGCTGTACCGCAAGCCCGGCAGCGACAAGTTCGAGCCCGTCTCCTGGGACTTCGCGATGGAGCGCGTGACCAAGCTCCTCAAGGAAGACCGCGACGCCAACTTCGTGGCGACGAACAAGGACGGCGTGACCGTCAACCGCTGGGCGACGACGGCCATGCTGGCCGGCTGCGCGACCTCCAACGAGACCGGCTGGCTGACCTGGAAGGTCGCGCGCGGTCTCGGTCTGGTGATGATCGACAATCAGGCCCGCATCTGACACGCCCCGACGGTGGCCAGTCTGGCTCCGACGTTTGGCCGTGGCGCGATGACGAACTCCTGGACCGACATCAAGAACGCCGACGTTGTGCTCATCATGGGCGGCAACGCGGCTGAAGCACACCCGTGCGGCTTCAAGTGGGTGACGGAAGCCAAGCATCACAACAAGGCGAAGCTCATTGTCGTCGACCCGCGGTTCACTCGCTCGGCGGCGGTCTCCGACTTCTACTGCCCGATCCGCGCCGGCACCGATACGGCGTACCTGCTCGGCATCATCAACTACCTGCTGTCGAACGACAAAATTCATCGGGACTATGTCGCCAACTACACCGACATGGCGTTCCTGGTGAAGGAAGGGTTCAACTTCGACGAGGCCGTGGGGCTCTATGTCGGCTACAACGCCGAGAAGCGCTCCTATGACCGCGCGTTGTGGGACTACGAGATCGGCACCGACGGCTTCGTCGTTCGCGACGACACACTGCAGAACCCGCGCTCGGTCTATCAGCTCCTCAAGAAGCACGTCGCCCGCTACACGCCGGAGACGGTGGAGCGTATCTGCGGCTCGCCCAAGGACAAGTTCCTGAAGGTGTGCGAGATGATCTCGACGACCGCCAATGGCGAGCGGTCGATGACCATCATGTACGCGCTCGGCTGGACGCAGCACAGCTACGGCTCGCAGACGATCCGCACCGCGGCCATGGTCCAGCTGCTGCTGGGCAACCAGGGCGTACCGGGCGGTGGCGTCAACGCACTGCGCGGGCATTCGAACGTACAGGGCCTGACCGACATGGGCCTGCTGTCCCAGTCGACTCCGGGCTATCTCGGTCAGCCGCAGGAGGCAGAGGCGAACTTCGCCGGACATCTGGCCAAGCGCGACTTCCGCCCGCTCGTCCAGGGCTCGGTCAGTTTCTGGCAGAACTACAAGAAGTTCTACGTCAGCTTGCTGAAGGCCATGTATGGCGACAAGGCAAGCGCGGAGAACGACTTCCGGTTCGACTGGCTGCCCAAGCTCGACAAGGTGTACGACACCTTGAACATCTTCGAGCACATGCACCAGGGCAAGGTGAACGGCTTCATCTGCCAGGGCTTCAATCCGCTGTTGTCGGTCCCCAACAAGGGCAAGATGTCGGCGGCGCTGTCGAAGCTGAAGTTCATGGTCGTCATCGATCCGTTGATGACGGACACGGCCAAGTTCTGGGAGAACCACGGAGAGGCGAACCCCGTCGATCCGTCGAAAATCCAGACCGAAGTGTTCGTGCTGCCCTCGACCTGCTTTGCCGAGGACGAGGGGACGTTCACCAACTCCTCGCGCACCATCAACTGGCGGTGGAAGGCCGCGGATGGCCCCGGCCAGTCGCGCACCGACAACCTGATCATGGCGGAGCTGTTCCAGCGGCTCAAAGCCATGTACGCCAAGGACGGCGGCAAGGGTGCCGAGATCGTCGCCGGCATCGACTGGGCCTACAAGGACCCCAACAGCCCGACCGCCGACGAACTCCTCCGCGAGATCAACGGCCGGGCCCTGGCCGACGTCAAGGACCCGGCGGACGCTACCAAGGTTCTGATCAAGGCTGGCCAGCAACTCGGCTCGTTCATCCACATGCGTGACGACGGTTCGACGTCGGGCGGGTGCTGGATCTACACCGGCTGCTACACGGCAGCGGGCAACATGACGGCGCGGCGCGACAACGCCGATCCGTCCGGGCTCGGCGTCTATGGCAACTGGGGCTTCGCCTGGCCGGCCAACCGCCGTGTGCTCTACAATCGCGCTTCGGCCGATCCTTCGGGAAAGCCGTGGAGCAAGCGCAAGGCCTATGTCTACTGGGACGAGGCGGCGAAGAAGTGGACGGGTGCCGACGTGCCCGACTACGGACCCACACTGGCTCCCGAGAAGAACGCCGGCCCGTTCATCATGACGGCGGAAGGCCGGGCGCGCTTCTTTGCCAAGAAGTTGATGGCGGAAGGACCGTTCCCCGAGCACTACGAACCGTTCGAGAGTCCGGTCGCCAACGTCCTGCATCCCAAGACGAACTCGAACCCGGCCGCGCGCGTGTTCAAGGGCGATCTCGAGGTGTTCGGCCGGCCCGCGGACTTCCCCTACGTGGCGACGACCTATCGACTGGTGGAGCACTTCCACTGGTGGACCAAGACCTCCAAGCTGAACGCGATCGTGCAGCCGGAGTTCTTCGTCGAGATCTCGCCACAGCTCGCCAAGGAGAAGGGCATCACCAACGGCCAGTGGGTGAAGGTCTCATCCAACCGCGGCTCGGTGAAGGGCAAGGTGGTCGTCACCAAGCGCATCCCCGTGCTGATGATCGACGGCAAGCCAGTGCACACCGTCGGCATGCCGATCCACTTCGGCTTCGTCGGCGAGACGAAAACGGCGATCGGCGTCAATGCGCTGACGCCCTACGTCGGCGACGCCAATACGCAGACGCCGGAGTACAAGGCGTTCCTGGTCGATATCGAGCCGATCAGCGGCCCGGTCGTGAGCTGAGGAGGAGGGAGCCATGTCTTACATCCAGCCGGCTTTCGACCTCGTCAAGCGCTCGGCGACGACGGCGGCACTGCCCGCCGCCAAGCCCGCGACCGAGGTTGCAAAGCTCATCGATATCTCCAAGTGCATCGGCTGCAAGGCTTGCCAGGTGGCGTGCATGGAGTGGAACGATCTGCGCCAGGACATCCAGGAGAACGTGGGCGTCTACGACAACCCCCACGATCTCTCCGAGAACGTCTGGACGCTGATGCGCTATGCCGAACACGAGAATGCCGAGCGCGGTCAGCTCGAGTGGCTGATCCGCAAGGACGGCTGCATGCACTGCCAGGATCCGGGCTGCCTCAAGGCCTGCCCGGCCCCCGGCGCCATCGTGCAGTACTCGAACGGGATCGTCGACTTCATCTCCGAGAACTGCATCGGCTGCGGGTACTGCGTGAAGGGCTGTCCCTTTAACATTCCCCGCATCTCGAACGCCGACAACAAGGCGTACAAGTGCACGCTCTGCTCCGACCGCGTCGCCGTCGGCCAGGGTCCAGCCTGTGCGCGGGCCTGCCCGACCAAAGCGATCTCGTTCGGGTCGAAGGAGGCCATGAAAAAGCTCGCCGCCGAGCGCGTCGAGGACCTGAAGGAGCGCGGCTGGTCGAAGGCCGGGCTCTACGACCCGCCGGGTGTGAAGGGCACGCACGTCATGTACGTGATGCAGCACGCCGACCAGCCGGCCCTCTACGCCGGTCTGCCCAACAACCCGACGATCAGTCCGCTGGTCGAGGCGTGGAAGGGCGTGACCAAGTTCGCCGGCCTGGCGGCCATCGGTGCCGCAGCGGCCTTCGGTGTCATCCACTATCTCGTCGCCGGCCCGAACCGCGTGACGGACGAGGATGAGGCCAATGCCGCCAAGCTGAAGGAGAAAAGCGTAGTGGGAGGCAGCCAACACGCCGCTCCCGTGACGACCGTGCAGCGGTACTCCGCCGGTGCACGGCTCAATCACTGGATCACGGCCATCAGCCTCATCCTGCTCGCCTTGAGCGGCATGGCGCTGTTCCATCCGAGCCTATACTTCCTCACCGGCCTGTTCGGCGGCGGGCAGTGGACGCGCGAGATCCATCCCTGGATCGGCGTCGTCATCCTCGTCAGCTTCACCGGCCTGTTCCTGCGGTTCTGGAAACTGAACCTGTGGAAGACCGTCGACAACGTGTGGCTGATGAAGCTGCGCGCGGTGCTGTCGGGGCACGAGGAGGACATCCCGGAGATCGGCAAATACAATGCCGGTCAGAAGATGGTGTTCTGGGGCATGTCGTTCCTGATCCTCATCCTGTTCGTCTCCGGCCTCGTGCTGTGGGATCAGAGCCATGGGACGCTCAGCCTCGCCTTCTCGATCGAGCAGAAGCGGCTGGCCGTGCTGGTGCATGCACTGGCAGCCGTCTCGGCGATCCTGATCTGGATCGTGCACGTCTATGCCGCCTTCTGGGTCAAGGGCACCGTCAACGCCATGACGCAAGGGTCGGTGACGGGCGGCTGGGGCTGGCGGCACCATCGCAAGTGGCTGCGCGAGGAGTTCGCCAAGGAGCGCGGCTCGTCGGGCACGCACCCGGCGGAATAGCCGACGTGAGCCGGCTGCGGCTGGCTTGATGACGACAACGAGGGGCGCCGGTTCGGCAAACGCCAGCGGCGCCCCTTCCTCAATGACTGACGCAATCCGACCTGCGCCAATTCCGACCTACGCAAAGCGAGAGACCTGATGCCGCGTGACGGTTCATCCTCCCTCCCTCCAGGCTCCCTGCCACCCGGCGCCGTTCCGGCCGCGCCTATGGATATCGGCGAGGTCGCCAATCCGCCTTTTGCCGTCTCCCCAAAGCCCGGCGACCTGTTCCTGAAGCGGGCCGGGCGGTTCGCGACGCTGGCTCCCGGCCATGAACTGCGCCCCTACCTCGAATTCCTGTCGCGGGTAGCCCGCGCCCAGCATGACGTGCAGGCCGAGTTACCCGACCCGATCCCGCCGTCGGAGGAGGTGATGGCCACCGCCCGCGCGCACGGCATGCCGCCGATT
>JBGSQO010000167.1:0-3526 GCA_041738055.1 Filomicrobium sp. | reverse complement strand
AGCGACGGGCGAGAGCACGACGGCGGGCACCGAGCGCGGGGGCGACGAGACTGGTCGCGGCGATCGCCAGCCCGATGCCGATCGAAATGGTCAACAGGATGATGGAGCTGGCATAGCCGACGGCAGCCACGATCGCCTCGTCGTCGAGACGGCTCAGGAAGTAGATGTTGGCCAGATCGCCGATGAAGATGGCCACGAGACCGAGCGCGCCGGTTCCGGTCATGATGAGGATATGGCGCAGCAGCGAGCCTGTGACGAACTTCGGCGGCGGTCGCGCACTACCGTTGCCGCGCCGGTTCGCCGGCCCGCCCGTGCTCTGCTTGGATGACACCGTGTGCTGTCCTCTGACCGTCCCGGCGCAACAGTTAAAGCCGGCGGCGGGACCTTATCGCAGCAGCCAGTGTGCCGTCGTCGAGATAATCGAGTTCGCCGCCCATGGGGACGCCCTTCTGGATCTCGGAAACGACGACCCCCGCCGGCGCCAGCAGCTCCCTTACGTAGTGCAGGGTCGACTGGCCTTCGACGGTGGCGTTCAAGGCGAGGATCACTTCGCTGACGCCGCCGGCCGTCGCGCGCTCGATCAGGCGGGGGATGTTCAAGGCGTCCGGGCCGATGCCGTCGAGGGGAGAAAGATGGCCGCCCAGCACATGGTAGCGGGCCTTCGTCACCTCGGCGCGCTCCAGCGCCCACAGATCGGCCACCTCCTCCACGACGACCAGGATCGTCGGGTCGCGGCCGGGGTCCTGGCAGATCGAGCAGGGGGACACCGTGTCGAGGTTGCCGCACGACGGGCAGGTCGCAATACGGTCGACCGCCTCGGCAAGTGCGGCGGCCAGCGGCACGAGTAGGTCCTCGCGGCGCTTCAACAGCGCCAGCGCGGCCTTGCGAGCGGAGCGCGGCCCTAGGCCCGGCAGCCGGCTCAGGAGTTTGATGACCCGCTCGATCTCGGGGCCTGTGATGCTTCGCGCCATGCTCTCGTCGGTTCAGGTCTCGCGTCGGTCGGACTTGTCGGGAAGCGGCCCGCCCACGTCATTCCGGTCGGGCGAATCTCGATTGGGCAAGCCTTCATACAGCACAACAGGCTCGCACGGATCGCCGGAAAATGGAAAAGCCGGCCCCGAAGGACCGGCTTTCCTCGAGTCACGAACGCCCATGAACGGCTCAGGCGGCCTTGAACAGCTTGGGCCATTCCGGAACCACGGCCGGCGCCATGCGGGCCACCGTCATGCCGAACACCATGGCGGCGAGGAACACGAACGGCTCCGGCTCGCCGAGGGCAAGGGCCGGCACGAGACCGCCAGGGCACAGGCCGATCAGGCCCCAGCCGATGCCGTAGACGGCCGCACCGCCGACGAGCTTCCGGTCGACCAGCATGCTGGTCGGCACGTGGAACTTGGTGTCGAAGATCGGGGTCTTGCGATCGAGGACGTAACGGTAGCCGATCGCCGTGACCGCCAGGGCGGAGGCCATCACGAAGGCGAGGCTCGGGTCCCAGGCACCGAAGATGTCGAAGAAGTTGAGAACCTTTGCCGGGTTTGCCATGCCGGCGATGGTGACGCCGAGGCCGAAGATCAGACCGGTTCCGAAAGCTGCGAGATGACGCATGGGGGTCAAGCTCCTAGGCCAATGATGTGACGGGTGACGAAAACGGTGACGACGGCAGCCGCCATGAAGACGCCCGTGGCGACGAGCGAGCGGGGCGACAGGCGGGCGAGGCCGCAGACGCCGTGACCGCTGGCGCAGCCCGCGCCGAAGGTGACGCCGATGCCGACCAGTACGCCGCCGAGCGCGAGCAAGCGCGTGTCGTGTGCAATTGCGAAATCAGGGGTGGTTCCCGTGACCGCCATGATGACGATCGGGGCGGCGATCATGCCGGTGATGAAGGCGACGCGCCAGGACCAGTCCTCGCTGGAGGTAGGGCTGATGACGCCCGAGATCATGCCCGAGAGCCCCGCGATGCGGCCCAGCAGCAGCATGGTCAGGACTGCGCCGATGCCGATCAAGGTGCCGCCGACGAGTGCGGAAAGTGGTGTGAATTCAGTCATTCAGGTCTCCTTGCCGGGCTCCGGTCTGGCCTGCGTGTGGACCACGCGAACCGTCCGGGGCGATGCGGCGACCGCCGGTTTGATCCAGATCAAACCTTACCTGAGGACATATATATTCGTGGAATCGAATGTTTCAAACCCCGGGGGCGGGCGCATTCTGACGCGGTGCGATAATGCATGGTGCGGTGCAATATAAACTGCTGCGCTGCGGGTAGGTTTTGGGCCGTCGGAGCGGCGTATTCTGCGGTTTTCCGAGCGCGTTAAAGTAAAGGCGGGGGCTGCGCGCCCCCGGACCCCGCGCGGGGGATCACCCCGTTGACCTGCGTGTGGGCAACGGACGTGCCCCACACTCCCGGTGATGGTTCCAAGGGCTTAGCCCTTGGTGGGGGGGCGAGGGGGCAGTCCAACACGGGCCTGCCCAGTGTTGGCCAACATTCGAGCCCCCGCACTTCACTTATCTGCCCAGCTCAGAACAGCTTGAGGCCCGGGGGCAACGGCAGGCCACCTGTGATGGCGGCCATCTTCTGCTGCACGGTCGCCTCGACTTTGGCCTTGGCGTCCTGATTGGCGGCCACGATTAGGTCCTCGAGGATCTCGACCTCGTCGGCGCTCATCAGGCTCGGATCGATGGCTATGCCCTTGAGGTCGCCCTTGCCGCTCATCACAACCTTGACGAGGCCGGCGCCCGACTGGCCTTCGATCTCGAGGGCAGCCAATTCCTCCTGCACCTCCTGCATGCGGGCCTGCATCTCCTTGACCTTGCTCATCATGCCCATGAGGTCACGCATCGGTGGGGCTCCTTGCTCCGTAAGGGTTCGGTTGCAACGGCTTTAGCATGTTCGCGCGGCGCCGACAGCCAGCCGTATTGGCCTGGGGACACCCAGTGTCTACGCCCTTCCCGCTCAACCGGTTCCGGTCTCGTCCTCGATGATGGCGCCGGGGATGGTGCGAACGGCGGCGACCTCGGCATCCGGGAAGGCGGCCAGTGCGGCGGCCACCGCGGGATGGGTTTTGAGGCGGGCAAGTTCGGCGGCCGCGGCCTTGCGCTTCGTCTCACCCAGCGTCGGATCTCCCGGGTTGCGAGACAACATGACGAACCACTTGTGACCCGTCCACAGATTCAGGCGCTCCCGCAGCGTGTTGGGCATCTCCTGAGGCGCCGTCGGCAACAGGTGCAGGTCGATCGACCGGTTGGCACGGTCGAACTTGACGAGGCTCACATCCTCCTCGAGCTGATATTTCAGCTTGCCGTCCCGTTTGGCCGTCACAAGGTCGACGACCTCCTGAAAGCTGCCGGGGTCGGGGACGAGTGAGCCGCTGCTGACCGGTGTCGTCTCGGCATACAGCGGGTCGTCGGGGTCGATCCCGAAGTCGGCTTCGTCGGCCCCGGTGCTTGCACCCGTATCGCTCCCCCATTGGGCCGCGTCGGCGGGCGCTGGCGGTGGGCCGTCGTCCTCCCAGGGTGGTGGAGGAGCAGCGGG
>JBGSQO010000096.1:0-4525 GCA_041738055.1 Filomicrobium sp. | reverse complement strand
CCGGAACGGCAGGGCCAGCCATCGCCGCCTCGCCCACTTCCGCCCCCCCGGCCCCGCGGCCGGTGACCGAGGTGAGCACGCCTCTCGCCAAGAAGGAGAAGTCACGCATGACGAAGTATAAGCTGGAGTATATCTGGCTCGATGGTTACGAACCCGTTCCAAACCTTCGCGGCAAGACGCAGATCAAGGAGTTCGCGGACTTCCCCGTTCTCGAGCAGCTTCCCCTGTGGGGCTTCGACGGCAGCTCGACCAACCAGGCCGAAGGTCGGAGTTCCGACTGCGTGCTGAAGCCGGTCGCGCTCTACCCAGACCCGGCGCGCACCAACGGCGTGCTGGTGATGTGCGAGGTCATGATGCCTGACGGCGTCACGCCGCACGCCAGCAACAAGCGCGCGACGATCCTCGACGACCCCGGCGCCTGGTTCGGCTTCGAGCAGGAGTACTTCTTCTACAAGGACGGGCGCCCGCTCGGCTTCCCCGTCGAGGGCTATCCGGCCCCGCAAGGCCCCTATTACACCGGTATCGGCTACAAGAACGTCGGCAATATCGCCCGCGAGATCGTCGAGGAGCATCTCGACCTGTGCCTCGCCGCCGGCATCAACCACGAGGGCATCAACGCCGAGGTCGCCAAGGGCCAGTGGGAATTCCAGATTTTCGGCAAGGGCTCGCGCAAGGCCGCCGACGAGATGTGGATGGCCCGCTACCTGCTGCTGCGCCTCACGGAAAAGTACGGCATCGACATCGAGTTCCACTGCAAGCCGCTGGGCGACACGGACTGGAACGGCTCGGGCATGCACGCGAACTTCTCGACGACGTTCCTGCGTGAGGTCGGCGGTAAGGCCTATTTCGAGGTGCTGATGGCTGCCTTCGAGAGGAACCTGATGGACCACATCGCGGTCTATGGCCCCGACAACCACATGCGTCTGACCGGCAAGCACGAGACGGCGCCGTGGAACAAGTTCAGCTACGGCGTCGCCGACCGCGGCGCGTCCGTCCGCGTGCCTCATAGCTTCGTCAACAACGGCTACAAGGGCTACCTGGAGGACCGCCGTCCGAACTCCCAGGGCGACCCCTACCAGATCGCGTCGCAGATCCTGAAGACGATCTCGACCGTGCCACTGTCGGCAGCCGCTGCGGCCTGAACAGAGCCGACGACGAGTTGTTTCGGCCCTCCGAGCCATCCCGGCTCGGAGGGCCTGATTGCGTGAGGGCCGGACCTTCGCTTTTCGAGGATCAGGGCCGCGGCTTGATCGTCTGACCGGAGGGGTGCGTGGGCAGCACGTCGATCGGCGGGCATTGCCCCAAACGCGCTTAGGTTGCGGCCGGAGCCATTGGCCCGTGTGAAGACGAAGGGGCGTTGCCCCCTCGACCCCCACCAAGGGCAAAGCCCTTGAAACCATCACCGGGAGATCCTGGCACGCCCGTCGCCCGGAAAAGCAAACGGGGTGATCCCCCGGCGCGGGGTTCGGGGGCGCGCAGCCCCCGTCTTCACTTAACACCGTCAAAACTCAAGGACGGGGGCGCATCCAACACCAGTTTACAAAGTGTTGGCCGGGCAGATCCCCCGCACGGCATTTGCGACCGGTCGATGCTGCCCGACTCTGAAACGGACGCTCGCCTCTTGCAGTGAAGTTAGCTCAGCGCTCCTGCGACGGCGGCGACTTCTTCTTGGGCGGCGCGGCTGCCTCGCGGCTTTCCGGTGAGGCGGGCGGCGGAGCTGCCGCGGCAGCCTTCTCCTCTTCCTGCTTGTTGTAGGCCCGGGTCAGCGCCTCGAGGTAGGCAATGACGTCTTGACGCTCCTGCGGCTCGAGGCCGGCGAACGCCATATAGGTCCCCGGCATGAAGACCTCTGGCCGATCGAGGAAGAAGTAGAGCGAGTCCTTCGTCCACTTGAGACCCTTGGTGCCGGCGATCTTCATGATCGGCGAGTACTCGAAGCCCGGAATGGTCGCCGCCGACCGGCCCATGACGTTGTGCAACGGCGGGGCCAGCAACTCCGTCGAGGACGGGTTCGTCACGTGGCAAACAGCGCACTTTCGGAAGACGTGGCGACCGCGCACGGCATCTTGCGCGGCGACACCCGTCGTCTCGATCGACAGCATCGCCGTGGCCAGCGCCGTGGCAATGAGCATGGATCGCGTCATGGACTTTCCCTACCCCAAGCCAACCGGTCCGCGCCGACCGCCTGTCGGGTCCCCTGGTTGCGAAATCACGACAAGTGGCCGGCTCCAAGGGGCCAACCCTTGTCGGCCACCTCGTCTCGGTCGCGGCGCCTGGTCAGATTTCGACCCGCTTGTTGAACACCTCGGCGACGATACCGGCGTACCAGCCTAAGCTCTCCTTGAAGGATTTCTCACGCGTCCGATTGTCCTCCTCGGCATCCGAGACGAAGCCGAGCTTGGTCGTCACCTTGCCGTCCTTGGGCTCGTAGAACCCGCCGATCTTGACGCTGTTGCCAGGGCCGAGCATCGACCAGCAGGTGTTGCGGTAGCGCGCCGGATAACGCGGCTTGCCCGCAAACATCGACTCGAGCTCATTGGAGACGGACTTGGCTTGGCTGTTGGCGGAGAACGCAGACTTCGGCATGTCGCCGGCGGCTGCAGAGTCGCCAATGACATAAACGTCCTTGACCTTGGTCGAGCCGAAGTTCTCCGGGTCGATCGGACACCAGTCACCGTCGTTGCAGCCGACGACGTGGGCGATGCGACCTGCCTTCTGCGCCGGGATGATGTTGGCGACGTTGGCTTTGATCTTGAGGCCGGCCATGGTCTCGATCTCCATGGTCTTGGGATCGACACTCTTCAGAGCCTGGTTGTCGATATCGGTCGTCAGGTGCACCTCGACGATCCCCGCATACTCGCGGTTGAAGGCCTCCAGGAACAGCTCCTGCTTGGAGAACGACTTCTTGGGGTCGACGAGGATTAGCTTGGAGCGCGGCTTCTGCGTCTTCAGGTAGTTGGCGATCATGCAAACGCGCTCGTAGGGGCCGGGCGGACAGCGGAACGGGTTCGGCGGGGCGGTGACCACGACCTTGCCGCCGTCCGGCATGGCGCGCAGCTGGTCATAGAGCAGGCGCGTCTGCGGACCGGCCTTGTAGGCGTGGGGCATGATCTCGGCAGCGGCGGCCGAATAGCCGGCGATCGTGTCGAACTTGAAGTCGACACCGGGCGACAGGACGAGCTTGTCGTAGGCAACCTTGGCGCCAGACTTCAGCGTGACGACCTTGGCGAGCGCATCGACGTCGGTGGCCATGTCGGTGATGAGGCGCACGCCGATCGAGGTGAGGCCGGCGTAGTCGTGTACGAGCGACTCGTAGGAGCGGAACCCGCCCAGGTAGAGGTTCGAGAAGAAGCAGGTCGTATACTGGGCGTTCGCCTCGATCAGGGTCACGTCGAGTTCAGGCGAGCCGCGCCGCAGGATGTGGGCCAGCGTTCCGCCTCCCGGTCCGCCGCCGATAATGACGACCCGCGCTGCTGCGCCAGTCGAGACGTTGGGAGCCGCAACCTGGGCGGCCGCCCCTGTCGCACCGATACCGCCAGCCGTAGCCGCGAGCCCCGCCGTGCCGATCAGCTTGGTGAATTCGCGTCTGTTAAAACCGACCATGATAGCGTCTGCCTTCCCTCAACCCGCGCATTCCGAAGTTGAACGCGGTACTTGCCCAGACCGTCTATTTCCAAAAAACTACGCCAACCGACAACCGACCCGCCACAGATCGATCAGCGCGGCAGCGGCAGGTCCGCAAGCCGACGGTCGGCCTCCGCTCCTGCACCCAGATCCTTGGCGATCACGTACCACCGCTGAGCTTTCAGGGGTTCGGCGACGAGCCCCATTCCAGACACCCACGGCAGAGCGTTGGGATCGTAAGACGTCGCGACCATCATCGCGGCGCGCACATCGCCATATTCGGCCGCCCGCTGCAGAAGGAGACGGGCCTGTGCGATGTCACCCGCGTCGAGCATCTGCTTGCCCCGCTCGAACCAGCGGGCGACACGCTCGGCCGATTTGGAATCCGCTTGTTTCCTGTCGAACTTCACCTGCGGGGTGCCGACCGCAGCGGACGAACCGGCCGCGCTCGATGAGCGCACGCCGAGAGAGCCGGCAGGCGACCCAGCGGCCGACGACTTGCCCGCGGCAGCGGCCGTCTCGCTACCGGTCACCGGCTTTATGCGCGACAGATACATCGCCAGCGCCTCGGTTTCCTCCTCGGACAGCGACTGGGCGATCACCTGCATCAACTTGTGGTCGCGCTTCTTGGTACGATAGGAGTACATCGTGTCCAGGAAGCGATCGACCGTCAGGCCAACCATGACGGGGATGCCGACGTCCGAGCCAAAAAGATTGTGGCACGTGGTGCATTCACGCACGAGATGCTTGGCGGTCTCCAGCTTCTGAGCGTCCGTCAGGTTGCTGGTCGGCGCTGCGATCTGCGGTCGCGCTACGGCTGCCGGAACCGCCGAGACGGGCGGCTTGTTGCCGGTCAGCAGCGACTCCCACGTCACCGTCGCTCCAGTCGGCGGGGCGGGCT
>JBGSQO010000075.1:0-1797 GCA_041738055.1 Filomicrobium sp. | reverse complement strand
CGGATACGCGCCGCAGTGGCTGGTCTGGTGGCGCGACGCGGACTGTGGCCATCAACCGCTCGCGGACCTCGGCGGCCATCTGCCGGAAAGCCGTAATGCCGATGAGGGTCAGGTCCTCGACAGGCGAGATGGTCAAGCCCGGTGCGGTGATCGCGGGAAGGGCGGAGAAGGCCGGAGCGGGAGAAAGATGGGCGCGTGCGTCAGCCACGGAGGCGGTCTCCTTGTCTGTCGATGAACACCGGCGACACGACCTCGACCGCCGTATCGCTCCCGCGGACCGGGTCGACGGCGCGGATGATCTCGCCGAGACGCTCCGGGCCGCGGCTCAGAAGACCGAGACCGATCCAGTGGCCAAGGGAGGGTGAGAAGGCGACCGAGGTCATGTAGCCCTGATCGTTGGCCGCGACCGCTGCGGCGCCCATGGGAATGAAATGCGCGCCGGCCCTGAGGCGCGCCTTCGGGGCCACGGGACGAAAGCCGACGAGGCGCGGGCGGTCGGGATCGAGCAACCCGGGCCGCTGGCCGAGCACGCGGCCGATATAATCCTTCTTTTTCGACAGCATGCCCGCGAGCCCAAGGTCGCCCGCCGTCGTCGTGCCGTTGAGTTCGGCCCCGCTGACGTGGCCCTTCTCGATGCGCATCACGCCGAGGGCTTCCGTGCCGTAGGCGGTGACGCCGAGGTCCTCTCCTACCGCCATCAGCCGGCGCTTAAGCGCATCGCCGAAACGGGCCGGCACGCCGATCTCGTAGGCGCGCTCGCCCGAGAACGACAGCCGGTAGAGCCGCGCCGAGAGGCTGCCGCAGAGGGTGATCTCGCCGGCTGCCATGTAGGGGAAGGCGGCATCGGAGATGTCGTGATCGGGGTCGATCAGCCGCTGCAGCAGGTCGCGCGATTTCGGTCCGGCGACGGCGTATTGCGCCCACTGCTCGGTCTGCGAGGTGATCGCGACGTCGAGATCGGGCCACAGCCATTGCGCGGCGAACTGCAGGTGCTGGTAGACCTTTGCGGCATTGGCCGTCGTCGTCGTTACGAAGTAATACTGGGGGCCGAGCCGGGCCACCGTGCCGTCGTCCAGCACGAAGCCATCCTCGCGCAGCATGAGGCCGTAGCGGGCGCGCGCGATCTTCAGGCTGCCGATGGTGTTGCAATAGACCCGCTCCAGGAGGTCCAGCGCACCGGGACCCTGCACATCGATTTTGCCCAGGCTCGAGACATCGCAGACGCCGACAGCAGAGCGGACGGCCGTGACCTCGCGACTGACCGTCTGGAGCCAGTCCCGCTCGCCCGGCCGCGGGAAGTGACTGGGCCGTAGCCACAGGCCAGCCTCCACGAACTCCGCTGCGTTCTCCTTGGCCCAAGCGTACGAGGGCGGGCGGCGCTCCGGCTTGAAGGCTTTGCCGCGATGATGACCGGCGAGAGTGCCAAGAGCGACGGGCGTGAACGGCGGGCGCGCCGTCGTCATACCCGTCTCGGGGATTGTGCGACCGGTCAATTCGGCAAGAATTGCAAGCCCGTTTACGTTGGCGGTGCGGCCCTGGTCGGTCGCCATGCCCAGCGTCGTGTAGCGCTTCAGGTGTTCGACGGCGCTGAAGCCCTCGCGGTGGGCCAGCGCAACGTCGGCGATGGCGACGTCGTTTTGGAAATCGACGAAGGCCTTGTGGCGGGTCGTCGTGACGTGCCACAGCGGCGTGATGGCGATGGTCTCGCCCTCGACTTCGGGCAGGTCGGATTCGTGTGCGGTGAAGCCCGCGGCACCAGCTGCCGCCGCACCCGCCCGCGCGCCACCCGCGAGGCAG
>JBGSQO010000047.1:0-2739 GCA_041738055.1 Filomicrobium sp. | reverse complement strand
TCCAGGAACTGGCCGTTCATCTGCCACCATGAGAGCTGGGTGGCGGCGATGACGCCGACAAGCATGCCGCCGCCGCCTCCGTGCCGGCGTGCCCGCCGCCAACGACGATGACGTCGAAGCTGCTCATGGCGGGGGTTATGGCGTGGTCGGCGCTGGGGGTGAAGCGAGGCACTCCTCGATGTCGAGTGACGCACTGGCGACTACACCGCCGCCGCTCCATCGGCTTCAATCACAACGCGCCGGTACTCATCCATAAAGTTCTGCGCAGCGATGGAGCGTGGTCGATTCGCCGGCGAGATGGCACGGAGGCGGATGGAAATTGTCGGCTGGAACGGTATCACTTTTACAGACGGCCCTTTTGGATCTACTACGCCGAAGGCCTCGATCAGGCCGATCGCCAGACCATCATGGACCACCCGGTAAAGCAGCGTTGATGTCGCTACTTGGATCTGGACGGTGAACGGGCTGCCCTCCGCGGCGAAGACCCGTGCGAGCCGCTGGCCGAACGGTGTCTGAGCCCCGTAGCAGGCGAGCTTCCGACCGCGGAGGTCGGCGGGCCGGATCTCGGGAAGGGAGCATAGTTCGTGGCCCGCGGGGAGAATGCACACGACCTTGGACGATAGCAGATCCTCATGGCGCGCAAACGAGGCGTCGGCCGAGTCGGTGACCACGCCCAGGTCGGCATGGCCTGCACCGATGATCTCGATGATCTGCCGCGTGGGAAGAACGTCGACGACCACGGTGACGCTTGGCCATCGCGCATGGAATCGCTCGATCGTCTGCGGCAGGAACGCATGGGCCAGGGAATGAATGGCCGCCACGGTCACCGACCCCGAGCCGCCCGAGCGCATCTCCGCCGCCGCCCGGCGGACCGCCTCGACGGAGCGGAAGACTCCGGTGACTTCCGGAAGGATGGCCCGCGCCTCGGGCGTCGGATGCAGCCGTCCATCGACTCGCTCGAACAGCTTCAGGCCCAGCTCGTCCTCCATCAGCTTGAGCGTCTTGCTGATCGCGGGCTGCGAGACACCGAGCAGCTCACCAGCGCCGGTCGCGCTGCCAGTCGACATCAGCGCTCGAAACGCCGACAGCTGCCGGAAGTTCATCCATAACCTCTCGTTTGGTCTTTCAATCCAATCGATATTTGACTTCTCCGAAGGTGTCCCGACAACTGTTTATTCTCAAGGGCTGGCTCGATTGTGCCGCTGCAAGGCGGGCGTCGGCCACCGATCGAACCCTGCCGCGAGGAGCTGGAGGTAGCATGCGCATCAAGGCTTTCCGGGCAATCATCGGCGCCCTGGCGGTTGGCATGATGGTCGCCGCGATCCAGCCGGCGTCAGCCACGGAAAAGATCCGCCTGGCGATCACCAGCTACGGTTTCGCCTATCTGCCCGTGCTCACGGCCGTCGAGCTCGGCCTGTTCGAGCGTGAAGGTGTCGAGGTCGAAGTCATCATGACCGGCGGCGGCGCGAAGGCCGGTGCGGCCCTGATCGGCGGAAGCGTCGAGATCTACGGCGGCAACGCAGCCTTCGCGCTCCAGGCACATGCGAAGGGCACGGGCGTCGTCATCGTCGGCGCGTGCATGACCGAGTACGCGACGAACATCGTCGTCCAGCGGTCCTGGGCCGAGCGGCACGGCATCACCGACGCGAGCAGCTATCGCGATCGCCTCAACGCCCTCAAGGGTCTCACCATCGGCGTGCTGTCACGCGGCAGCGGCCATGAGCACCTCGTCCGCTTCCTGGCCAAGGAGGCCGGCATCAACGCCGATCAGGAGATGTCGATCCAGGCGCTGGGCGTCGCCGAAGCCATGAGCGCCGCCTTCGCGCACCAACGCATCGACGCCTTCGTTCATTCGGCCCCGGTCGGGGAACGGGCGATCAAGGATCATGACGCCGTGATGTTCTTCAACATGAGCAAGGCCATCGTCGAGCCGCTCGCCGGCTTCCTGTACATCAGCTACATCGCCCGCGAGGACTGGCTGCGCGAGAATGGCGACACGATGGTCCGCTTTCTGCGGGGGGCCCAGGGCGCGTTGGATATCATCCATGACCCGATCCGGTCGGCATCGGCTCGCGAGGCGATCAGAAGCAAGTACTATCCGAAGCTGGATGCCGAGTTCTTCGAGTTCGTATGGAATGAGAACGTCGCGGCGTTTCCCCGGTCGGTGGCCGTCACCGAGGGCATGATCCGCCAGGCGCTCGACTTCCAGAATGAGTTCAGCCGGGAGGCGATCCCCGAGAGCGTCCTGCGTACAGGCTGGACGAATGAGTACGCGCAGCGCGCCACCGCGAACGCCGCCAACTGACCATCGTTCGAGGAGAGAGCGAAAATGGCCGACGCGCAGCCCGGGATGATCGCCATCGTGGTCGAGTTTGAGGTACCGCCGCAGGCCCAGAGCGCCTTCGAGGCCAACCTGAGCGAGATGGTCCAAGAGACGCTCGCCGAGGATGGTTGCCTGCGCATGGAGGTCTTCAGGCCATCGGGCAAGCCCGACACCTACGTGCTGAACGAGCTGTGGCGCGACGAGGAGGCGATCCGCGTCCACCGGAGCCAGCCGGGTCACGACGAGAAGCATGCGGTGCGGGAGCGGATGTGCTCGGCCAAGCGCGTCCTGCGCGGTGTGATCCTTCCGCCCGGCTGACCGGCCGTACCTACTGCCGACGCCCCCGACGCCCGACCCGGAGACGCGCATCGACGGGGCGGCGATGGGAGCGGGCCGATGCCCTCCACCCCGCAGAT
>JBGSQO010000148.1:0-5112 GCA_041738055.1 Filomicrobium sp. | reverse complement strand
AAGCGGGCGGCGACGCGGGCGTTCAGCCCCTGGTGCGCCGAGAGATTGTTGCGAGCCGCGATCAGCACCGCATTGGCGCGGATCACCTCGAGGTAGGCCTGGACGGCGCGCAGCGCGATCGAGTTCGCCGTATCATTGACGCGCCAGCGCGCACTGTCGACGCGGTTCTTCTGACGGGCGATCTCATGGCGGGACTCGAAGCCGTCGAAAATGCGCTGCGAAAGCACGGTGCCGACGCTCTTGCCGTCGTGCCACTCGTTCGAGTTCTCGATGCCGGTGTCGGACAGGTAGCTGTTGCGCTGGCGGCCAACTTCGGCCCTGACGTCGAAGGTCGGCAGGTCGAGGCCGCGCGCGGCGTTGAGTTCGTTGTCGATCGCCCGGCGGTTGAAGCGGATGGCGCCCAACTCCGGATGGGTCTCGAGCGCCTCCTGAACCACACCGGTCAAGGTGTCGGCGCAGGCCATTCCGCTATTGACAACCAGCGCCGCAAGCGCAAGCGCTGCGACTTTTCCAAAGTTCATCCCCAAGTGCTCCCCCCGCAACCCCGTGAACCGGCTCGACCACACTCTATAGGCGATCTCCGCGAAGGGGCGCTGCTTATGCTCCCACATTCTCCACAGGTTTTCCACAGGTGCCTGATTCGCACGATTTCGAATACAACCTGTGGTAGACTGGCGTGGGGCGACGTCGGAATTTCCTGGTAGTGGCCGTTCTTCAACAGCTTGCGCGTGGGGCGACTCTACGGTTTTGCGCGGCGACACTCGTTCCGAGAGCCGGCCGCCGCGCGAAGTGCCTTGGTTTTGCGCGGCGACACTCGTTCCGAGAGCCGGCCGCCGCGCGAAGTGTCTTGGTTTTGCGCGGCGATACTCGTTCCGAGAGCCGGCCGCCGCGCGAAGTGTCTTGGTTTTGCGCGGCGACACTCGTTCCGAGAGCCGGCCGCCGCGCGCGTTTGCGTGGGTACGATCAGACGATCAGGTTGCCGTTCGTCCGCATGGCATTGAGGTCGAGGCTGGTGACGCCATTGAGGACGACGAGGTCCTGGAAGCTGTTGCCGCCGCCGTTGGCATCGATTCGGACCGTCGTATCGCCGCCGCTGACCGTGAGCTGGACGAACTCGGCGATGATCGAGCTGGCCGGATCGAAGCCCGACAACAGCGCCGAGATGTCGAGCGCATCTCCTTCCGCGCCGCTGCCGGCCGTGAAGTCGGAGATGGTATCGACGCCCGTGCCGAGTTCGCCTCCATCCCAGCGGAAGGTGTCGGCCCCGCCGCCGCCGGAGAGGATATCCGCCCCGGTGCCGCCGACGATGAGGTCGTCACCGGCCGCGCCGTCGATGGTGTCGACGCCGCCCTGGCCGAAGATGAGCTGCGTGCCTGAAGCCCCCGTCAGTGATTCATCGATGCCAGTGCCGTTGATGACTGTCGGAATGGTGAGCCGGAAGCTGTCGGTGACCGGGACGGCAAGGGTGGTGCCCTGGTCGATGGTGACCGCCGACAGGCTGATCGTGTGATTGCCTGCCGTGGCCCCCGCGCCGACGACGGCCGCAATGGCGTTGGATTGCGCCTCGTCGCCGAGGAACTCCCACGTAGCCGGTCCCGTCTGCGTGATGGCCCCGCCATCCGTCACCGCGAAGCTGACGCCCGTCGGCACACTGGTGAAGGTGATGCGGATCTGCTCGGGCGCAAATTCGCCCGGTTGGGTACCGTAGTCGTCGGCCATGCGCACGTTGAGATCGAGGCCGACCTCGCCGCTGCCATCGACGGTGACGTTCTTGGCCAGGATCTCCACGGTGTCGGCCGCCGGCGCGACGGTGACCGTGAAGGGAACCGACGTCTGGGCCTCGTCACCATTCGACAATTCGAGCGCGATGGCCACCAGCGTCAGTGTCATGGTGCCGGCGTAGTGCAACGGCGGCGTGATCGAGAGGGAGCCCAGGCTTGCGACCGGGATCGTCCAGCTTCCATCGCCGTTGTTGGTGCCGGCTGAGAACCGCGAGCCGTCGGGCACGCCGGTGATCTTGACCGACAGCTCTTCGGCGCCGTTGGTCGCAATGGCATCGTTGAGGGCAGCGGTCAGACCATTGAGCGTGATCGGCTGATCCTCCGCGCCGCTGGCGTTGAGCGCGGTCGCATTCGGCACGTCGGCATCGGCCGCGACGGTGACGTCGAAGCCATGGGTCTCGAGCGCGATATCCCCGTTGCCGGGCTCCTGCGAGAACGCCGCGACGGTGACTGTGACGGTGCCGTGCCAGTCGGTGGCGGGCTGCATCATGAGGCTCGGTACGTCGGCGGTTGGAACGCGGTAGAACCCGACGAGAGACTGGCCGTCGATCGTGGCGTCGGGATCACCCGCGAGGACTTGCGTGTAGCCGGGCAGAATAGCGCCGGCCCCGCCGTCGGAGAGCCGCACATAGGCGTTGGTGCCGAGGCTCTCGCCGGCATCCTCACCGACGCGGGCGCCCTGCGTGTCGCGTACCGCCAGACCGATGTTCAGGGCAACGAGCATCTCCTCCGTTCCGTCAGCCGGGGTAGCGGTGATGGCGACACCGTCGGCGACGGGCGTGACGTCGAGGTCGACCGTCGTAGCCCCCGTCGACGCCTTCTGCAGCGCGGCGTTGGTGGCGACCGCCTCGATTGTGACCGCAAGCGTGCCGGAATAGTCGGCGGGCGGGATGATGCGGACCGCACCGGAATTCACCGCGGCAGCCGAGGCCACCCAGCGCATCGTCTCCGGGTTATAGCGGGCGCCGATCACGTCCGCACCGACTGGAACGTTGGAGATCATGACGGCAACCGAGGGATTGGTCGTGTCGCCTGCCGCAGGCTGGGCGTCGACGTTGAGCACGATGCCGGCGCTGGCATCCTCGACGCCGGAGCTCGGATTGATCGTAACGGTCGGCGGCAACGGCGCAGTCCCGCCCGTGCCGGGGCCACTGGTGACGACCACATCGAACAGCGTCGAGTTCTGCGCGGTATCGCCATCGTTCTCGACGGCAATCGTCGTCAGCCGCAACTCGGCGGTGCCAACTGAACCCGGCGGCGTCGTGACATGGAGATCGGCAAGGATCGCCTGCAGGGCAGCGGGGCTCGCGGCGTCGATGAGGAACGTGCCATCGCCGTTGTCGAGCGCCACGATGTTGCCGGCGCCATCGGTGAAGCCGAGAGCGGGCGCGGTACCTGGGTTCAGCACGCGGATGACGTAGTAGACCTCTTCGGACTCCGTGCGGCCGAGGGGGGCATCGGTGTCGGTGCTTTCACCGCCGAGGTCGATCTCCATCAGCGTGCCGGAGTTGCCGGCGACCGTCGGCCGGTTGGTCACGCCGTCGATGGGCTCGTTGACGAACACCGTCGGGATATCGGCCGTACCGATGAGGTCGACCGAGAAGGACCCCGGTTCGGTTTTGTCGACAGAAACGATTGTTGCGCCGCCATCGAACTCCGCCGTGTCGCGGACGAGCGCCTCGACGGGGATCGTGAAGTCGTCGTTGCTGTCCAGGAACAACTCGTGGCGCAGCGCGACATCGCCGATCCGGTTGGCAGGCACGGTAATCGTCCCGGCTCCTGCATCATAGGTGAAGGCGCCCGTGCCGAAGCCCGTGATGTAGCCGGCGACGAGTTTGTCGAGACCGCTGCCGGTTCCGGGCAAGATTGCCACACGTGCCGCGAGCCCCGCATCGACGATGAGGTTGCTCAAGTCGAAGGTGTAGGAGATGACCTCCTCGGAGCCATCGTCGTCGACGAAGGTGTGGGCAGCCGCACTGGCGAGCGAGATATTGCCGCCGCCCTCGCTGGTCGCCTCCGACTGGCTCGCGCCCAGGTTCCAACTGGCGAAGCCGTCAACGGCACCCACTTCGTTGATCACAGGATTGACCTTGACGGTCATGAGCCAGCCGGTCGCCGCCTCGTCGCCATCCTTCTCCTGCGTCACGGCGCGCAGGCTGATGGTGCCGTAGGGGTTCTCGCCGGAGAAGTTCGGCAGGGCCGGCAACTCCAGCGTCTCCATGGCGGCCGCCGTGATGCTCCACGAGCCATTGCCGATGTAGGTGACGCCTCCCGCCAGGTTGGCCGTCGTCGGGATCACGCCCTGCGGCACGCCCGACAGCACGAACGACAAGGATTCCGAGCCGTCGCGATCGACAAGCAGGTTGTCGAGATCGCCGCCGGCACTCGCCAGGACCTCGGCACCGATGGCGATGGCGTCGTCTTCGTCCGCCGTGATCGTCACATCCCGCGTTGCCGGCGGATCGGCAATGCCGACGACCTCGACGAGGATGGGCGTGGCGAACGGAATGTCCGCCGTGACCGCGCCATCGGTGACACGGGCAACACCGTTCAGACTGATATCGCCCTGGTGGATCGACGAGTAGTGCTCCGGCGGCACGATGGTCAGGGCGGCCACGTCGTCGGGGTCGAGCACGTAGACGTTCTGGTTCAGCGTGGCATCGAAGGTCAGCGGGATGATCGCGCCGCCCGCGCCCTTGATCACCGTATCGGGCGGGATCACCGCCGTCAGCAGCACCTGATAGGTCTCCGAACCGTCCTTGTCGGCAAGCGTCACGCTCATCGGCACGGGGATGTCGGTGTCCTCCTGTCCGACGCCGTTGCCCTTGATGTTCGGGGCATCGACGACGGGGGTGATTTTTACGTCGATGTAGTCCGTGCGGACCTCGACCTGGGTGTCGAGGTCGCCCGACGTTCCCGACGGTGCGTGGTCGTTCTGTGCAAGCTCGTCGTCGCCCGCCGGGTCGGTGTCGCCATATTCGGTGGCGGCCTCCGTCGAAATCGCGTCGATCCTGATACCGCCGGCGCCGGTCAGGGTGCCCGACCAGTTGTCGCGCGGATTGAAGGCGAGATCACCCACCCCACCGTCCATGAACTGGTTGAACAGCACCGCGCGGGCGGCGTTGTCGGCGCCGGTCGCGGTGACGAGGTAGACGCCATGGTCGACGTAGACGCCATTGCCCTGGTGCGTGAGCAGGTTCGTGAGCGTGATGCCGGCCAGCGCCCCCGTCAGCGTACCGATGGGGCCGAGGTCGTCGGTCGGCAGCCTGATAAGGACCGTCAGCGTCTCCGAGCCGTCGTCGTCGGCGCTCGCAGCAACCGTCGCGATCAG